>WGBT01000051.1 GCA_015494185.1 Hyphomicrobiales bacterium
CATCTTTACTTTAACCGGATAAGGCTCAAGGCGGCGCAAAATTTGCCGCTGCTCCCGCCGCGACAAATTAGGCTGGGCGATAAAGATTTGCTTCACATCACCCCGTTGGATGAGCTGGCCGATCTTTTTTGGATCATAAACTTTGACCCCGTGAATCTTCTGTCCCCAAAGGGATTGATCCGGATCAATAAATCCCGCCGCATGATAGCTTTTTCCCTGGTTCAATTCCCCCAGCAATTGCACCCCGGTTTCACCAGCCCCATAGATCAAGACATTTTGCTTGTTATGAGGACGCTTTCCCCCCCAGCTGGCTGGGGTGGCCATAGGATCAGCCTTGAGGATCCAGCCGGCAACCTGGCGGCTCAACCAGACAAAATAAATCGTAAAGATCCAATAGATGATCATCACCGAGCGCGGAACCACATCCTTCGGCTGAAGCATGACGATCAACAGCGCCCATCCCAACACCGCCGCAGACACCGCCATGACAATCCTGACCATGCCTTGCTGACCAATATACCGGGTGACAAGGCGGTAAAGCCCGAAATAATGAAAACTGATCAGCCCCAAAATCGGCGCGGCGATAAATTGCACCAGCAAAACCGGATTATCGGTCACGTAAAATGTGCTCAGCCGCAATGACAGACCAAGCCATAGCGCCAAACTCATCAGCAAAAAGTCATTGGCCATCAACACCAGGCGTTTGGGCCAACGCGGCAAATGGATCAGTTTCTGTCGCAAAGTTACAAAACGCGGCACCAACAGCCCCCGTCGAAATCAATGGTTATGGCCAGAGATGAATTGTAAGCATCCCCTCATCATAGGATCACTCATCATAGGATCATAAGAAGAGAGAAGCCCCCACCTCACCAGACTTTCACCTTCTTGCCCTGCTTGCGCAGCCGAGCAGCGCGCTCGTTGATATAGGCTTGATAGCCCGTTGGCCCGAGCCGTTGATAGGCTTTCTCCCGAACGAACTCAAAGGCGGTGATGAAATGAAACGGCTTGAAATAGCCGGGGATACGAAACACTTCCGCCTCGTTGCCGGGGCGGCCAAGCACTTTATCCTTATCCATCGGAAAGAGATTGATGGTGGGGGTGAAATTGACCAGCCAGCGCTTGGCAAGACGGCTTTCGGTCATGGTCTTGCCATCAAAATCGGTGACTTCACGCCCCCCCTTCAGATTGAGTTGCAAAGCCACAAAGTTGTTTTTGATGTAATCAACGATTTCCTGATCCGCTAGGTTGACCTCATGCATCTCCCGGCAATAAGGACAGCCCTCCTGCTCCCAGAAAACCGCCAAATTCTTGCCCTCATCAAGCGCCTGCTCGAACGTGTCTTTCGGCATCTCAAAAGACTCGTCGGCAAACCAGGGCTGGACATGTAACCCCGCATCGTTTAGTTCAGCAGCATTGGCATAGCGCGCCGTTGGCCACCCAGGCGAAACCGCCGCCATCCCTGCCGTGGCAGCCATCAATCCCAACATAGTCCGGCGATCAAGCGACATCAGAGCTCTCCTCAATAAAACGGTCCCACCGCCTAGCTACCCTGTCTAGCTCCCTCGTCAAGGGCTTAACCCTAACACAGCCAAACAGCAAAGCCCAGCCGAGCTATCGAATTTGTGAT
Organism: Hyphomicrobiales bacterium; assembly: GCA_015494185.1. Taxonomy (GTDB): domain Bacteria; phylum Pseudomonadota; class Alphaproteobacteria; order Rhizobiales; family S144-35; genus S144-35. Next base: position 1,628 of record WGBT01000051.1, read on the forward strand.
GCTGACGGTATTGATCAGAGCTGAACCCTAGCCGCCAGCGACCAGCCGTTTGACCTTTGCTGACAGGTTGTGACGTAATTTGTGGAAGTTTCTTTTGCTGTCGGAAACCATCCAGTTCATTTGGATCGACCGCCGCACCCCTTCAAACTTGGTATGGCCATGCCAAGATCTATCAGAACGCTTGAAAATCAAAAGCGTTCCCCCTTCAGGGGGCACTTCTTCGGCAAAATCATCCAGATCATCACCAGAACGCAACATTCGAAGGCGCCCGTTCTCATGGGGCCAGGACTCGTTCATATAGAGCAGAACGGTGATGATCTTGTCCTCGGAATCGGTATGGATCTTGCCATCCTTCAGCCGGCAATACCCGCGCAGGGTATACATTTTCGGCCGCCCGGCGATATCGACATTGAATTTTTCCGCCACGGCCCGCTCGAATGCCGGCCCGTCAAGCTCATCGATCACTTCTTGCAAAACCGGTGGCACCTCCAGCGTATCGAGCGGATAAGATCCACCTCGCAGATGCGGATAGCTCTCGATCACAGCCTGCAGGGAAGCCGGTTTCAAGAAGCCCGGCACAATGGTGTATTCAAAGGGATCGGTGCGCAACCGCGCCGATTCGAGCTTGGCGATATCGATATGTTTCATCTTCTTGGCAATCCTTAAAGTCCCATCCTCAGCCCCCAATCCCGTTCTCAACGATATGAGTAACGCCCTTGCGGGACTGTGGTTTTCGTGTTGGCGGCTGCCATCTGCGGGCGATTTCAGCGGCAATGACAGAGGCGGAGTCTAACGGCTGATAGGTCCAAGAATCAAGCCGCTCAATCTTTGCCGGCAATTCCCGTACCGCGCCATGATCTTTGAGCCCCTGCAAAAAGCGGGAAAATTTCTTCGATCCCCCGGTTGGTTCAAAAACGAAAACCGGCCGCCCAGTGGCGCAGGCTTCCCCACACATGTTCACCGAATCTGCGGTCACCACCAACCAATCGGCATGGGCCAGAAACAGCTCATAAGGATTTTTCCCCACCCCGGTATAAAGCATCCGGGGTTGACCTTCGGTGACAGCCGACACGGCGTTGATGAGCCGCTCAGGCGTACGCCTGGAAGCCGAGATCATAAACCCCGCTTTCAACCGCACCAGTGAAGCAAGACTTGTGGTCAGGCGTTCGATATCGGCCGCGGTATAGTCATAGACCCGGTTCGGCCCTCCGAGAATGACCGCCACCCGCGGATGCGGCAACACCGCAATATCAACCGGTGTGGTCTGACGCAAACGCGCCAAATATGACGGCGTAAATTTATGCGGCGCGGTCAGGGTGGTGATCACATTCGCCCCCCGCAACCGGTCATGCGCCGGCACCCAGATCAGATCTGCACTGTCAAGCCCAGTGCGCGGATCCTGCAAAATGACCGTAAAGGTCGAAGCCCCCGCTTTTTTGCGCAATGCCCGTAAATAGGGAATGCTTTGCCGCCCTGTCGCAAGCGCAATCTCGGGCCAATTGGGCTTGAACAAAGGCGAGTCAGGCCGGGCAAATTTTTCCGAAGGCGCCACCGGACCAAACGGTGCCAACCATTTGAAAGGCCATGGAGGCGCCACCCGCTTCATTTCATATTTCAGCCGTAACGCTTCGGCCACGCCAATCACTTGCGCATCCATGCCCGCCTTGCCATCGGTGATCAGCCACGCCCGCCGGCCGGCAAATTTGCGCAAGTTCACAGCCTTTGCCTCGGTCTTGTTGCCAGCAGTTGCGTTCTCAGTTATTGAGCGAGATTTCTGCTTGCTCATTTCAGTTTATCATCGTTTGTTCTTTATACTTCTTACAACGCTCTACATGACGACAACGCTCCACCGGCAGCCTCCCCGAAATGCCCCCTCAAACCGGCCCTCCTCCAAACGAGCTATAGCATAACCGTCTCCCCAACGACAAAGCCCGTTTCAATGCACAATTGAAACATTGCCAACATTCCCAACAATGCCTAAAAAACACGATAAAAGAAATTTTCACACCCATGCCTTCAATTCTGTTGCAAAAAATTGCTTTATCGCCCGCTCTGTTTTTACTATCCTTAAGAAATGCGATGACATCAAAGAAGGCTATTTGACAAGCGAGGTCAGTGGTAAACTTATGGTTTCCATTCATCTAGATGCGACTGACCGGCGAATTTTAAAAGAATTGCAAGCCAATGGCCGCATCACCAATGTTGAGCTGTCGCGGCGGGTGGGCATTTCCGCCCCGCCATGTCTGCGCCGGGTCCGGGCGCTGGAAGAAGCTGGTGTCATCACCGGCTATTATGCGCTGTTGGACGAAAAAAAACTTGGCTTCAACGTCACCGCCTTCGCCATGGTCGGGCTTGGCAGCCAAACCGAGCAAGATTTACTGGCCTTTGAAAAGAAACTGCAATCCTGGCCGATCGTCAGGGAATGCTATATGCTTTCTGGCGATGTCGATTTCATCTTGAAATGCATCGCTCCCGATTTGGAAAGTTTTCAACAATTCGTGGTCCACGAGCTCACAGCAGCTCCCAATGTGGCCAGCGTGAAAACCACCTTTTCGCTGCGCCGGTGCCGGTTTGAACCGGGCGTGCCCTTGCAAGACGAACCCGAAGAGAAACCCAAACCACGGCAACGCAAATCAATTGCTCATTCAAAAGCTTAAGG
>WGBT01000052.1 GCA_015494185.1 Hyphomicrobiales bacterium
AATCGGCCACCGGGGGTTCGAAAATCCCATAAGTGCTGCGGCGAAAAGCGTCTGGAGATGCTGGCCAGCGCCCGAAAGCCAGCGGCTGATCGCGGCCCGTGACAATCGGCAAAACCGGCTCAAATGGCGTTTTTTGCAGGTGATGAAGCAGCGGCAAAATATCGAATTCATCATCCTGCGGATAATAGCCGGCAACAATATTGCGGTGGGTGGCTTGCTGACTTTGGGGTAAAGCTTGTTCGATCAGCGGCAACACTCTTTCAATGATGGCTTGGCCTGCAAGCAAACGCCGTTCCGCCGAGATAGCTTGCCGCTGCGTTTTATAATGCCGCCGTAAGGTTTGCTTGTCTGTCACATTGCTGGCTTTCGCTGCGGTTTTCGCGCTTTAGATTGGATGGGACTGGTTATGCGGATTGGCAGAGCCGCGGCAACCGTGACGCAGAGGAGCCCGCTGGGAACCTACACTCAGTAGGTGGGCGCCAAATGAAAGGAACCACGGTTCCAGCCAGGGTCGGCTCCCTTAGCGGTCTTAAGGCCCCGGGGCGTCGTGTCGTTCACGGGAAGCGCAGCCCTGCCGATTGAGAAATGTAGTGTCAGATTTTGCCAACGTAAAGGGTTCTCTGTGGGGAAAATAGTATTTGTCACGAACTCTTTCTGTTAGAGCTTGATTGTGCCTGTGAAAAGACCGTTTCAATAGGCTCACCATCATCCAAGCCGCTCAAGCTGGGTGCGGGGAGCTCCGCGGTGGTCGTGTTTCCTGCCAGTTGCACTGAAATCTGTTGCAGGGCATGACGCAGGCGGCTGTCATCGATGGTATCAGGCATGCCAGCCGCAGAAGAAGAAACCGGGGCTGACACCGCTTGCCGGCGCGCCTGTTCGGCGGGCTGAGGAATTTGCCGGGGATGGCCATGAGGAGGATAACCGTGAGCATGGGCAGGCGGCTCGGGATAAGCGGGGCGAGGTGAGACGGCTGCCATTGTATGTCTTCCCACCCCCCCAGCCATGGAACGGCCCGTTCTTTGCGGCTCAGCTTCAACCGAACCGCAGTTTTCCTGGGTATCGCGCAACTCATCGGCAACCATGAGTCCTGCCATCAAAAACAGCTCTTCATCTGGTATCGCGCCAAATGATTTTTTCAATTCGTCGATATGACGGGCAATGTGTAATGATAATTGCTGAACATAGGCTTCCTGCCCATCGCCACACCAGAGTTGAAAAGTCCGCCCGTTCAAAGTGATGTTGACCTGTCCCATCCTATCCGTTCTCCCTCACCGCCTATGCCACAAAAGGCTGCCCTTCGTTGTTTAATGGAGTCGTTTGTTAGCTTCATTGGCACTTGGTGATCGCCGTCCCCCTGAGCAGGGGGCGCCAAGGGGCAAGCAAGCATTTGCATGAGCTGTAGCTGTGCGCGCTCCGCGCCCCAACCTTCGATGAAATCCGAGCAAACTGAACTGAAAACGAAAAAGACTTGAGATCACGAATACCGCCTGAGCGGCAACGCAGAAAGGCCAACCCTGCCCGGACGAAAGCGCCGCGCCCATCCCGTACTGGTCTGATCTGTTGTTTCTTAAAACTGGATACTGGTTTTAAAACTGGATACTGGTTTTAAAACTGGATACTAGCTTTGCCTGGCGGTGTGCGTGAAGCCGTTAACGGAAAGTTAACGATGGTTCGCAGCAAAGGTCAATCACTTGATCCGAATTTTTTCCATAAGGCACCCAACAATGGGGCGAATGACAGCATTTTTTGAAAACTTGCGGTAAAAATGTCACGGCAAACCGGTTCGGCCATTGACAGATGCGGTCTGAATGCGCTTTTGTGCGCGCGAAAGCGATGGATGCCTGCTGTTCTTTATCCGTTATCAGCGCGATCCCTTACGCGCGGAATTTTTGCCGAAGCCGGTTCTTTGAGCCCGTCTCATGGATATGGTTCATAGACATGGTGGTGGGGGTGAGAGAAGGCGCAAGCCTGCTCGACGATGGGGGAAACCTGCTTGGGAGGCGCCATTATTGGGTGCGGTATTGGTGCGCTGGCGGGTGTCTGGGGGGTCTACAGGATGTTGTGCAGGATAAAGACCATTAAACGAAAATGTTAGCTTAAGAGAAACGATTGGGAGAGGAACCATGGTTAAAGTGGCGATCAACGGCTTCGGCCGAATCGGACGGAATGTGCTCCGCGCACTTAAAGAGAGTGGGCGAACCGATATTGAAGTGGTGGCCATCAATGACATTGGCTCGGTGGAAATGAACGCTCAACTGCTGCGCTATGACTCGGTCCATGGACCGTTTCCAGGGGAAGTCAAGGTCAATGGTGATACCATCGACTGCGGTTTGGGCCCCATCAAGGTGGTTGCCGAGCGCAATCCCGCGGATCTGCCCTGGAAAGAAATGGGGGTTGATATCGCCATGGAGTGCACCGGTATCTTTACCGCCAAGGACAAGGCCATGGCCCATATCGAGGCGGGCGCCAAGAAAGTGTTGGTGTCTGCTCCCTCTTCCGGTGCTGACCTGACCGTGGTCTATGGGGTCAATCACGACAAGATCAATGGCGACCAGCAAGTGATTTCAAATGCCTCATGCACCACCAACTGCTTGGCCCCTGTGGCGAAAGTGCTGCACGATCTCTGCGGCATCGATCATGGTTATATGACCACGATTCACGCCTACACCGGGGACCAGCGGATTCACGATGCGCCCCATAAAGATCCACGCCGCGCCCGGGCGGGGGCTTTGTCGATGATCCCCACTTCAACAGGGGCGGCCAAAGCTGTTGGCCTGGTGCTTCCAGAGCTCAACGGCAAGCTCGATGGTTCTGCGATCCGGGTGCCGACCCCAAATGTCTCGGTGGTCGATCTGAAATTCGTGCCCCAGCGGGAAACCTCGATCGAAGAAATCCACACCGCCATCAAACGCGCCGCCGAACAGGAAATGAAGGGCGTGTTGGCCTTCAATGAAGAACCGCTGGTTTCCATCGATTTCAACCACAATTCCCATTCTTCCACCTTTGATGCCACCCAGACCCAGATTGTCGATGGCCGGTTGGTCCGGGTCGTGAGCTGGTATGACAATGAGTGGGGCTTCTCCAACCGGATGAATGATAACGCCGCGGTGATGGCGAAATTCCTCTAAGCCCCAGAACGCCTTTGAAAAAGAACGCCTTTGAAAAAAGGAGCAAGAAGAGGGAGCGGGGAAACCGGCTTAAAAATGGTTGCCAGCCCGCGCCTCTCCAACAACCACCGTCCGTCAATTTTGGCGGGCGGTTTTTGTCTGTTATAGAACATAAGTTCAGACAAGCATCAGCTTACGTGTTGTGTTTCCAGGTAAGCGTAAAAGACGACACGCAACCATACAGACAGTGTCAGAACCTTCCTTACATTCCATGGTAAGCGGCTTTGCATTTTCAGCTTGTTTGTCAAGGACGCTTTTAAGCGCCGCGAAGCGGTTACATCCTTGACAAACAAGCTGAAAATGCCAGTGTCTCACCATGGAATATAAGGACAGGTGCAGCCCAAAAGGCATTGTCAAACCTGACATTGCCCGTCAGATCAAGGTTGGATTTTTACAAGTTGAGGTTTGCATTGAGATATGGTTGCGGCATCTGCTCTTAAGACGACGACAGAGCTTTATCTCACCTTGCCCGAAGCGCTGCCCCAAGGAATTGCAAGTCTTTTTGCGGCGGTTCTGCAAGCAACCGAGGTCAGTTGTGTGTTGTTTCGCCATGATATAACAGCGTCTGAGACCCTCGATGACACCAAGGCGATGATTGAGCTGGGCCACCGCCGCGGCATTCCTATTCTCCTTGAGAGCACCAACAGCACCAGCATTTCAGATCGAGAAATCGCTGCAATCATGAAAACCGGGCTTGACGGCCTGCATCTCCATGCCGGTGCAGCGAGTGATATTGCCGCGCATGTCAAAACCACGCGGCAGCTCTTGAAGGACGGCCAAATTCTTGGCATCGATGTTGGAAACTCGCGCCACAAGGCGATGCTTGCTGGCGAGGCTGGGGCCGACTATATCGGTTTCAGCGGGCAAGGACGCCATGACATGGTGGCTTGGTGGGTGCCATTGTTTCAAGTGCCCTGTGTGGCTTTTGACGTTGAAAATTTTGCTTTGGCCCAAGAATTGGCCATGTTGCGATGTGATTTTGTCGCCAATGCCGCCACGATCTGGCACAGCACGGCAAAACCGGCGGCTTATTTTCAAGAGTTTCAGGATCACTTGCGTGATGTCTATAATGTCTAAAACGGCCCTTTTGGGCTTGGCGCTGCTCGCTAGCGCAATAGCCCTCACCCCCGTAGCACTGGCCGCGAACAGTTCCTGGCTGCGCGGCTCTCTTGATCCGGCGGGCCAGCAAACGGGAAACGGTGGCAAATTACGTTTACGTGATGAAGATGCCGCTTATGCCGCCTTTCAAGAGGGCAAATATCTGACCGCTTTGAAAGAAGCGAAAAAGCTGGCCGCCAAGGGCCGCGCCCATGCCCACACGCTCATTGGGCTGCTCTATGATGAAGGGCTGGGGGTGACGCCCAATCCAAAATTGGCAGCCCAACATTACAAAAAGGGCGCGGAACTGGGCGATGAGAACGCCAAGATTGCCTATGGTATCTTATTGGCGAAAGGTGAAGGCGTTCAGCAAAACGAAAAACTTGCAGCCCATTATTTGCGCGAGCCTGCAGAAAATGGCCATGCCACGGCGCAATATAATCTGGCATTGCTTTATATGAAGGGCATCGATGGGCCGGAAGATTATGCCCAAGCCGCTTACTGGTTGATGAAGGCTGCGGCCCAAGGTCATGTGCAGGCGGCTTATGATCTTGGGACACTTTATACCTTTGGCCGGGGCGTGGCGCAAGATGATGTCAAAGCTGCGCAATGGATTGGCCGGGCGGCTGACAGTGGCGACAAAGATGCAATGCTTGATTATGCGATTTTGTTGTTCAAGGGGCGTGGCGTGCCCAAGAACAAGGCGCTGGCCGTTAAATATCTTGCCCGGGCGGCAGAGAAGGGAAATATCGTTGCGCAAAACCGCTTGGCCCGCCTTTATCGCACCGGCATCGTGGAAAACGACACCTTGATTTTAGAGCGGGATTATATTCAGGCCGCCAAATGGCATTTGATTGCCCGGTTGCGGGGGTTGAGCGATGCCCGCCTTGATTTGTTCCTAGCCTCTTTGCGGAAAGATGAAAGGCAGAAAGCCGACCAAGCCGCCGCCCAATGGCTGAAGGAAACCTTGGGGCGCTAGGCTTCTGGACTCAATTGGCCCAGCAGATGATTGTTGCGGCGATGCAGATGGTGGTGAGAAGGTTTTGGCGGGTTTGTCATAGCGTGTGGCGATGCGCCGGAAGTCCTTCAGGCGGCAGAAGGTTTTCTCCACGACATTGCGGTGTTTGTCTTTCCCGGCTATCGAAAGGCAGGGGGCTCTTGTGACACTTGCGGGGCGGAATGACCGGCTCGGTTCCGCGCTGGCGCAACCAGGCTCGCAGGGCCTTGCTGTCATATTCCCTGTCGGCGATGACTGACTTCGCGTAGACCGGGAAGTGGCTCCAGGGCTTGCTATGCAAGGCGAAAATCGTTTGTCCCCCGTGAACTATGGCTTTTGCATCTGATTGGCGGCTGAGGGAGGCGGAGCGGGGGCCAGTCCCAATCAATGGTCTGCGCCGGCACAACCTTTGGGTGCTTCATGTCAATGATCTGATCCAGCCGGGCGCGGAACAAATCCTGCTGGCCATCATCCACAGGCTCTCTCGGCTTCATGATCGTCTCCCCGCATCGACACTTCGGGAGGAGTGAATCACGAAAAAACGGCCCGATCAATTTGCAAGGAAATCGGCCAAAACAGCCACTTTCCTTGCAATATCCGTTACTTTGCCGAACGGATCCTCACGTGGATTCAATGAGTTGAGAATAAATCACGGGGGGCGACTTAAAGCAACCAGCAAGGGTCGTCCAAGGCGTCGGTCACGAGGTGGATCTTGGTCGTGGGGCCGCCCGCGCGAGCGCCCGATGCATTGCTGCTGTGCCGCCCCTTTCCCACCGCTGGCGGAACGATGCGCTCGCATGGTCGTGCTGTCGAAGGCGACCCGCTCCGGCCCCCCTTCATCCGCCAAGGACGCAAACATCTGTTCCCAAATGCCTTTCTCTGCCCAACGCCGGAAGTGGTTGCAGAGTGTTCGGCCTGGGCCATATTCCTTCGGTGCCGCCCGCCAGGGAATGCCGGTTCGCAGCACATGAATGATACCGCTTACCGCTGATGACACGGCGGTCATCCACGCGCCTGAAGCCACGCTTGTAAACCGAAAGATGCGGTTTCATCCGTTCCCATTGGCTGTCAGAAAGCCAAAACAAATCAGTCGTTTACCCTCCAATCACAGAGAATCATCAATGGAAGGGAAGCACATCAAGCCAAATTCGCCTACCCTTTTATTGAAACCAGGCGCGAGAATATTGCCCCACAATTGATGGTCTATGGTACCGTGTTCGACATTGCGGACCGGGCATGGTGATGAAAAGGGGGGAGCGGTTATTTGAGGGCTCAAACCTGTGGACCTATCTTCACGATAAAGTGAAGCAAATCACTCTCAGCAAGATGCTGTATGGAAAGTCAAGCTATGGCATCATCTTGAAGATTGCGATTGCTGAAAATTCTGCTTGAGGAGACACGCCATGACCATCAATATGGGAACTGTCGATAGGCTTCTGCGCCTTATCGTGGGGGTGATTTTGCTGCTGATGACACCGACCATTGGCGGCATATTGGGTAATCCGCTTGGAGTTGAAACCCTGTGGGGCTGGATCGGAATTATCCCCCTTCTGACGGCTGTTGTGGGGAGCTGTCCGGTCTATAGCCTGCTGGGCATCAGTACCAAATAGTCTTTGTGGTCTTAGGGTAAAGGGCTGTAGCGTATATCGACACGTCCGCTGCCGCGCAAGCCAGCGTGGAGCGCGGTGAGATCACCTTCACCCTTCCAATGATCGGTGTTATGACCTGTTATTTTTCCTGAAGCCGTCCCCTCTAGGTTTGTCAATGAACCAACACGCTGTGCTGTTTTATCCGGGGGAGGCGAATGGGGGCCGATTTTACCATTAAGGGCCGCTTGATTGAGCGCGGCAAGCTGGCGTTTCAGACGAGCATTTTCACTGGCGAGATGGTGGACCTGATTACGCAGGTCAGTAAGAAGGGCCTCATTCTCTGTAGCAGGATTGGCCTGCGCCAGATGAATATCAACGACACGGTCTTGCGATTTTTGTAACACAATCTCGGTCACCGCATGGGTGCCGCCTTGTCTAAAGGCATGTCCCGGCGCGCTTATGATGTCATAAATATAGGTCGTGGCCGCCAATAGCACGACACCCCAAAACAGGCCGTTGCGTCGTTTCCCCATCATCTCCGCCCCATTCATTTGCTCTCAATTGCATCTCGGCTATTGTCACCCCTTAAAAAGGGTTGAGCTGACTCGTCACGAAAGACAAGCCATTGCGATTGACAATCCACGGCTTGCAATACCGGGGGCTGTGAGAAATTCAGTGCAAATTGTTCCGAATTTTCTCAACAGCAAGGTTTTGTTATCCCTATCCATTGATAAAATCGGAAAAATTTTGGTGACAATTATAGGTAACAAGGTGTTAGCTATTGTCACTGAGGTTGGAATCACAGGACAAAAATGAGTCATGCTGAAAAATTTTAGGGTTCAAGAAATTTGATTGAATTTTATTCAATAATTCTTAGGACTTGCATCTACAGGCTGTGATATACAGACAACGGTCTGTAAGCTGAATAATGGTTAAGAAAATATGTCAGATCGCGCTCTTCTCGTTATTGTACTGGCCGCGGGGCTTGGCACCCGCATGAAGTCGCAAACCCCCAAAGTGCTGCACAAAATCGCCGGCCGCACCATGCTGGAACATGTTTTGCATTCGGCTAGTGAAAGTGTTGCAGCTAATGCCAAGGTGCCGGCGAAATTTTGTGTCGTGACCGCCCCTAATGCCAATGACACCGAAGTGGCCGCCCGCCGGGTTTATCCGGCGGTGAAAATCTTCACCCAGGAAGAACGTTTGGGCACCGCCCATGCGGTCTTGGCCGCGCGTGAGGCGATTGCCGGTTTTTCTGGCGATGTGATGGTGCTTTATGGGGATACGCCGCTGATCGAGCCTGCTACCTTGTCGCGGCTGCGCGATGAGCTGGAAAAGGGGTATTTTCTCGCGGTACTTGGCTTTCACAGCAGCAATCCCACAGGTTATGGGCGGCTCATAACAAACTCACAAGGGGAATTGCTCGAGATCGTCGAAGAAAAAGAGGCCACGGCTGAACAGCGGGCCATTACATTGTGTAATTCCGGTGTCTTTTGTTTCCGTTCGGAACGTCTTTTGGAAGTGTTGGACCAGATTGGCAATGACAATGCCAAAGGCGAATATTACCTGACGGACGCGGTCAAGATCGCCCGTGAAAAGGCCCTGTCTGCCACGGTTGTGGAATGCGATGAACAAGAGGTGTTGGGGGTCAATTCGCGCCAAGAATTGGCGGTTGCCGAGCAAATCATGCAAACCCGGCTGCGTCAGAAGGCAATGGCCGGGGGCGTCACATTGCTGTCACCTGAAACGGTTTATTTAAGTGCAGATACCCAAATCGGCCGCGATGTGCTGATTGAGCCCAATGTCATCATTGGGCCGGGCGTGAAGATTGGCGATAATGTCATTATTCGCGGTTTTTCGCATTTGGAAAATGCGGTGTTGCATGATGATGTGCAGATCGGACCCTTTGCCAGATTGCGTCCAGGAACCGAGCTTCGGCAGGGGGTGAAGGTTGGCAATTTCGTCGAGATCAAAAATGCCGAGGTGTGTGAGGGGGCCAAGATCAGTCATTTGAGCTATATCGGGGATGCCCATGTTGGGGCGGAAGCCAATATTGGCGCGGGAACCATCACCTGTAATTATGATGGTTTTAACAAGCATCCCACGGAAATCGGGGCCGGCGCCTTCATCGGTTCCAACAGTGCGTTGGTCGCACCTGTAACGATTGGCGAGGGGGCTTATATTGGATCGGGGAGTGTGATCACCAAAGATGTTCCCCCCGCCGCCCTGTCTTTGACCCGTACGCCCCAGATCGACAGGCCAGGTTGGGCGGATAAGTTCCGCGCCATCCATAAAGCTGGCCATGACCGGAAAAAAGCTTGAGAACCGGGCGGCCCAGGATTTGCGTAGGCCCAGGATTTGCATAAAGGAGTTGCTTGAGGGCGGGCATAAAGTGTTCGCATAAAGGGGGCGCCAAATAGGGTGCTGAGCGAAGCCTTGTCCTTAGCAGATGAATGATCCCAGGAGATAACGAAGCGATGTGTGGAATTGTTGGCATTTTGGGGGCTGAGCCGGTTGCAGAGAATCTCGTTGAGGCCCTGCGCCGGCTGGAATATCGCGGCTATGATTCGGCAGGGATTGCCACCCTTGAAAATGGCCAACTTGATCGCCGCCGCGCCGAGGGGAAATTGACCAATTTACAGCAACGGCTTTCTCAGCAGCCCTTGGCGGGGCGCATTGGCATCGGTCATACCCGTTGGGCGACCCATGGTGCGCCGACCGAGACCAATGCCCATCCTCATATGACAGAGGCGGTCAGCGTTGTCC
>WGBT01000053.1 GCA_015494185.1 Hyphomicrobiales bacterium
CATTAAAAGGGTTGACTGGCATACGCCGCCGCCAGAAACAGGATCTGGCAGTGACCTCAACGGCGGATGAAGTGGCGGCCTTCGTAGCGCAGATGAAGGCGGTGACGCCAGCTTCAGCGCGTTCTCGAGCCGGGCGGCTGCTGTTTGCCATGGATGCCACCATGAGCCGGCAACCGACCTGGGATCTGGCGTTGTCGATCCAGGCGGAGATGTTTCATCAGGTCAAAGCCATCGGCGGGCTTGACGTGCAACTGCTGTATTTTCGCGGTTTTGGGGAATGCCGCGCCAGCAAATGGGTTTCTGATCCCGATGAGCTGGCACGGCTGATGACTGCGGTGTCGTGCCGGGGCGGGGCGACGCAGATTGGCAAGGCGCTCAAACATGCCCGCAAGGAAACCGAACGGCAGCCCTTGGGGGCGATGGTTTATATTGGCGATGCCATGGAAGAAAATGTTGATCATCTTTGCGCCCTTGCCGGGGAGCTCGGCTTGTTGGGGGTGCCGGTGTTGGTGTTTCAGGAAGGGCATGATCCGGTTGCGGAACAGGCTTTCAAGGAAATCGCCAGATTAAGTCATGGCGCTTGGTGCCGGTTCGATGCCGGTGCGGCCGCGCAGCTTAGGGCGCTGTTGTCGGCGGCGGCGGTTTTTGCGGCGGGCGGACGGGCGGCTTTGGAAGATTTCAGCCGCAAGGAACACCGCGCCCAGCGGCTGTTGGAACAGCTCAAATAGGGCGCGAAACAGGAGAAGATATGGCGTTTTTTCTGGGGCTTGTGGCACTGGCATTGGTGTTGATGATCTCACGCGCCTTGAAACGGTTGGCACCTGGGACAGGGCGTAAGATCTTGCGGCTTGCCGGCGGGTTTGTGGCGCTGGCGGCGGGAACGCTGTTGATTTTACGCGGCGGAGCGGTGATAGGCGGGCCGCTGGCAGCCCTTGGGGCGATGCTGTTGGGGCTCAATCAGGTGCCGGGCTTTCCCTATACCGCCGGCCAGACCCCGCCGCACCAATCGGAGAACGGCAGGGAGGGTGCGGCAAAGACTGGGCAACAATCGGAAGTCAAGACCCGGTGGTTTGAAATGCGCCTCGATCATGATAGCGGTCATATGGATGGAATCGTTCTGCAAGGCCAATATCTGGGAAAATTGCTGAGCGAACTCGAGGTGGGCACATTGGTTGCCCTGTTGCCGGTCTGTGAGCGCGATGATCCCCCATCGGGACAGTTGCTGAGCGCTTATCTGGATTGGCGGGAACCCCATTGGCGGGAACAAGCCGCCAGTGAGAGCGGGGCGCAGGGGGCTTCGGGGGCCGCGTCTGGCTCGCCATCATCTCCCCCATCTGGTCCTATGAGCCGGGAGCAGGCTTTGGCGATTTTAGGCCTTGAAAGCAACGCCAGCCGTGACGAAATTCGCAAAGCCCACCGTCATCTGATGCGCCATGTCCACCCCGATCATGGCGGCTCCAGCTATCTCGCAGCCCAAATCAATGCCGCCAAAGATGTGCTGCTTGGCGAATCGGATACGTGATGAACTGACAGGCCCCACGGCCTTTTCTAGCACTGCTTGAATAAAATTAGATCATTCGGAAACGGATTTTGCTCTAGGTTGTCGTTTTTGTTGCACAATTTATCCGAAAACGGATTTCCGCTTGAAGGAGTTGTGTTCCAGCCCAAACCCGTCCTTGCATTCCATGGTGAGCGATTTTGCCTTTTCAATTGCTTTGTCAAGGGCGCTTTCAAGCGCCGCGAAGCGGTTTCAACCCTTGACAAAGCAATTGAAAAGGCCAGTGTTCCATCATGGAATGCAAGGGCTGGTCTGGCACTGTCAGTTCAAGCTGTCTGTAAGGTTGAGTGTAGAGTTTATACAATTTTCAAGTCCCTTGGCGAAAAGCTGTTGTGTCAATTGACCGCGTTGCCAGGGCAGCGGGTGGGGGCGTATGCCACAGGGCATGAGAATAGCCCAGATTACCGATACCCATCTGCTTGATCCCAAGACCGCCGATCGCCAACAGGCCGCCCGGCGCATTGCTGATTTCGAGAAAACGGTTGAGGCCATCAATGCGCTGCCCGAACCGCCTGATGTGGTGGTCCATAGCGGTGATATTGCCCATGATGCCAAGCCGCGGGAATATGGCTTGGCGCGGGAAATCCTGTCGCAATTGCAAGTGCCGGTCTTTACGACTTTGGGCAATCGCGACCGCCGGCCGGCCTTTCGTGAGGTCTTTGCCAGAGACGGTTACTTGCCAGACCCGGGCAATCCTGATGGTTTTGCGCAATATGCCATCGATATTGCCGGCGTGCGGCTGGTGGCGGTTGATACCCTGCAGCTGGGCTCACGGCGGGGGGAAATTTGCCCCGAACGTCACGCTTTGGCGGAGCAATTGATCACGGCGGCCGGGACAAAGCCGGTGGTCATATTCATGCATCATCCGCCGCTGCGGGTGCCGGGGATGAATTGGCCGATGTTCGATGATGAGCCCGCGGCGGCACGATTTTTGGAAATGGTGAAACGTCATCGTCAAGTCGTGCATATTCTGAGCGGCCATACCCATCGCGCCGATGTCATTGCAACCGGGGGGCCTCCAGTTTCGATCATGTCGGCGGTGGCCACTGAATTGCGGATCGATGATTTTCCCGAAAGCCGGGTATCCGTGCCGGTTTTCCACGTTCATGACGTTGAAGTCTTCGATCCTTGCCATCGTCATGCAGATGTGATCACAACGGTCTATAGTGCGGCTTGATGTGTGCCTGGCTGTGGTTATTCAGCAACAGCGGTTGGCGTGATTGTCACTAACAATTGCAATTCGCATTGCTGGAGAGCTGATAACGGCTAGACTGATGGCGGCAGTGCCGCCGGTGTTGTGTACGCATTGATCAGGAATTTTCAGGTGCCGCTATCAGGAAATGACATCGCAAGCGGGAGGAGAGCAGGGGGCTGTAATCCAAAGTGGGGTGGCCGTGGGGCTGTCACCGTGATGAGCCTGTTGTTGGCGGGCTGTGCGTCTTCGCCTCTTCCTGCCATTGTTGCGCCGCCTGTGGCAACGGCGCCGGTTCAAGGGGGGGCTGCTGCTGAGACGGCGAAGGCTGTTCCGGGGGCGGATGTGGTGGCGAACAAGGTGGCGAATGTGAATGAGGCGGCGGACAAAGCTCACACCGCCCAGACGGCAAACGGTTTCTTTCAACTTGCTGCCCCTGCTGTGACCGGTGCCCTTGGGGGGCTGAGCCTTAACATGGCGCCCGTGGCCGCCTATACGGTTGTTGCGCGCCAGATCAATCGTTGCTGGTTGCGCGGCGAGCCACCGGTGCTGGCGAATGTTCAGTTTCATGCCAAAACCAGTGTGACGCCAGCCGAAACCGCCAAAATCAGCCTTTATGAGAAACAGCCCAATGCTCGGCGCGGACCTCGGGTCTATACGATTGAGCTCACTCCAACCATGGGGGGCAGTGCGATGTTTGTTGAAAATCACCGCCTTGAGGGGGCTTTGGCCCATCGTCTCCACGCCGATCTGGCACGCTGGGCGGCAGGGGAGAAGACTTGCCTCCCATCTCCCACCATAGAGGGCGCGGCCACGGCTGCAGCTCCCCTTTTGTCAGCCGACAAATCAAGGCAGGCCAAAACGGCTCGCACTGCCAAAAGAAAATAGGAAAGGCTAATCCTGGCTTTCCTCGTCGGTATACTTCTTTTTCCGAAATTCCTGAATGCGCGTGGCGCGGAGGCCGCGGACACCGTTGCGTTCGATTGAGCGTTGCCAGCTTAGAAATTCTTCAACTGTTAGCATATATCGCTCACAAGCTTCCTCCAGGCTCAGCAAGCCGCCACGGACCGCGGCGACCACTTCAGCTTTGCGGCGGACAACCCAGCGTTTGGTGTTTTTAGGGGGAAGGTCTGCGACCGTAAGGGGGCTGCCATCAGGGCCAATGACATATCTGACACGGGGCCGGTATTGTTCAGGCATGGGTACTCTCTCAAACTCGATACTTTACGCATAACATCGCACAAGACTTTGCACGGGAACAAAGATGAGGTTGGGTTTTGCCGCCGCCAATCCGGAATATGTCACATCTCCTTCAAATGGTGGCAACTTCAAAACCCAGCCTAAATCGATCGCTAGAATAGGACCGCAAATTTAACAAAGCGCTAAGCGGCAAGGTTAACGGGCAAACATTTGTCGATTGCGGCAAAGTTTGAGAATTGGTTCGATAAGCCTTTGGAGGAGCAGGGAAAGAGCTGTTGCTGGGGGAAAGTTCCGGCAGATGTGAGACAATTCCCACCGCGTTTTGTAGTCCTCCAAGCCATCCTTCTGGTGACCTTCTGGTGAAAAGAAAGCAAGCTTCCCCCCCGAGCAATACAACAAGCGATTTGGGGCGCTTCCCGATCAGCCGAACTCTTAAACAGGAGAGGAAAGGGGGTTTCATCAAGTTGCCTTAAATGGTACGGTGAAACGCTATGCAAAACAGGAAGGGAAAGGAATTTGGCGGCGATGTGTGCGCATTTGAATAGTCTTGATCTGCCTGGTGCGCCAAGGGATTGTCGGGTTGTCGTTGCGATGTCGGGTGGTGTGGATTCCAGCGTCACGGCAGCTTTATTGAAAGATCAGGGCTATGATGTGATTGGCATTACATTGCAGCTTTATGATCACGGCAAAGCGGTGCACCGGGTTGGGGCCTGTTGTGCGGGACAGGATATTCACGATGCGCGCCGGGTTGCGGAAAAGCTTGGCATTCCCCATTATGTCTTGGATTATGAAAAACGTTTTTCCGATCAGGTGATCGAGGCATTTGCCGAAAGTTATATTGCTGGGCAAACGCCCATTCCTTGCGTCACCTGCAATCAGGAGATCAAATTCAAGGACTTGTTGACAACCGCACGGGAGTTGGGAGCGGATGCTCTGGCGACGGGGCATTATGTCGCAAGCCGGGCGGGAAAGGCAGGGCGGGAAATGTACCGGGCGCGGGATTTGGACCGCGACCAGAGTTATTTTCTGTTTTCGACAACCCAAGAACAGCTGAATTTTTTGCGTTTTCCTTTGGGGCATCTCACCAAGGATGAAACGCGCCGGTTGGCGGCTGATTTCGGGCTTGATATCGCCATGAAGCCGGACAGTCAGGATATTTGTTTCGTTCCTTCCGGAAAATATAGTTCTATCATTGAAAAATTG
>WGBT01000054.1 GCA_015494185.1 Hyphomicrobiales bacterium
CCTTTCGGCGGTGGAGCAGGCTGGCCGCACTTGGCAGGGACCGCTGGCGGGTTTTTGGCCCGGGCTCGATGAAGCCCCGTTCTGGATATGGCCATTGGCGGTTGCGCTGCTTGCCGGGATTTATATGCAGCTGACCCTTGCCCGAACCCGGCGCCAACGGCTTTATGTCTGGGGGCTTGGCGCGCCCTTGATGGCCGGGTTGGCGCTGATGCTTTCCAAGGCCGGCAATCTGTATTTGTTGATCAGCTTAAGCCTGTTGATGCTGCAAAGATGGTTTGTCACAGGGGCCGCGGGGCAGGTCTTTTGGCAATGCTGGCGCGGGCTTTGGGCGCCATTGGTTGGGTTGCGGCAACGCCAGCGGTTGCAAAGCGGGATGATTTCGCTGGCTTTTCCGCAATTGCTGGCGCACAGTGGCAACAAAGCCTATCGGCTGGCGCAATTGCGCAAGCAAGGCATCCCGGTGCCAGATGGCATGGTGTTGACAGACCGGTTCTTGTCTCGGTTCGCACAGCTTTCCCCACGGCAACGCCGCCGCCTTCTCAACCGGTTGTGGCGCAAGATGGGCGCGGTGCCGCTGGCGGTGCGCAGTTCGGCTTCTGGGGAAGATGGAGCCGGTGACAGCTTTGCCGGCGTCTTCGAATCGGTGCTCAATGTCACCCAAACGGATTTGGAATCGGCCATTGAGACCGTTTACAATTCTTTTTCGGCAACAAAGGTGAAAAGTTATGGCGGGGAAGCCGGGCCGGGCAATATTTTGCTGCAACAGATGGTGGCGGCCGAGTATTCCGGGGTTTTGTTCACCAAGGATCCCCAGGCTTCGGGGCTTGTGCTCATTGAGCTCGTTCAAGGCACCGCCGATGATTTGGTTTCGGGGCAGGTGACACCCAAAGCCTTCCGTTTCGGCCGTTTCAGCCATGAGCTTTTCAGCGCCGAACTGCCGCCCATCGACCTTACCCCATTGCTGGCCATTGGCGCGCGTTGTGAGCAGATTTTCAAAACCCCGCAAGACATCGAATGGACCTATAAAGACGGCCGGTTTCAGATCGTACAAAGCCGCGATATCACTGTGACGAGCGTGAAAGCACCGCTCCTCGATGAAGAATGGGAGCGTCTTTTCAAGATGGCACGGGAGGCGGCTTGTGCGCCTGATGAGGTGATTTTCCGCCAAGATGAGATGTCTGAAGTGTTGCCTCAGCCAACGCCCATCTCCCTGTCGATGATGCAGGCGCTGTGGGCGCCCGGCGGCAGTGTCGATCTGGCCTGCCGCGAGCTTGGATTGCTCTATCCCATCGATGAAGATGAACAGGCACCCAACCGGCTGACCACGGTGTTTGGCCGTTTATACACCCATCAATTGGCCGCAAAAGCCAGTGCGGTACAAATCTCAAAACGCCGGGCCAAGCGGTTGGAAAAAGCTGCGGAAGCGCTTGCAACCGCCTTCAAAGAGCAGTTCTTGCCGGATTTTCTCAACCGTATGAAACTGTTTGAAGTCGCTCGATTGAGCTCCCTTACGGCGCAGGAAAATCTGCGGGTGACGCTGCGGCTAATCGAGGATTTCATCACCGCCACCCATGTCGAGGTGGAAAAAATCAATATTGCCGCGGATTATTTCATGGCGCGGGCGCGCCAGGGATTGCAGCATATGGGGCATGCGCCGGCCAAATGGCTGGCGGTTCGGGCCGATGCGGGGCCGGCGGCGATAATCGCTAAGGCGGCTGAGCTGCCAGTGTCAAAACGTCAGTCATTTTTGCTTGCCAAGCTGGGCCACCGGGCGGCTTTGGATTATGAGCTCATGGCGCCGCGTTACTGGGAAGACCCGGAAGTGCTGGCGGGATTTTGTGCCAGCGATACCGATCAGGCAGGACAAGGCGAAGCGCCCGAGCAAACAGATGCCGCGCACCAAGCGGAGCTTGCAGAACTTCCGCCATGGTTGGCCAAGCTGGTGGAACGGGCCTTGCAGTTTCAAGTCCTCAAAGAAGAAGCCAAACATCAGTCCCTGCGCCACTATGCCATTATTCGCAAGGCGCTGATGGCCCTTGACCGGCATTACAATCTGTCAGGACTTGTCTTTTATCTCCGGCAAGAGGAACTGGCGGGATTGGCCGATTCCACGACTCTGTTGCAATTACGTGAAAAGGCCAACAGGCGGCTGGAAAGGAGCGAAAAATTTGCCAAGGTGCCAGCGCTTGCCGCGGCATTGAGCTTGCGGGATCTTGAACGCGCCAGTGCGCCGGCAAGCATTTTGGCCGATCCGGATCAGTTTACTGAAGAGGGGCTGTCAGGTCAGCTCGTGGCTGGGGCTGGCGGGGTGGAAGGAACCGCTTATCGGGTGGAGGCCATGAGCGCGGCAGCTGACTTTGAGGGCTTTCGTGAGGGCGATATCATTGTTTGCCGCATGGTCGATCCGGCTTGGTTGCCTTATGTGTTGCGTGCAGGCGGTGTGGTCAGTGAGGTCGGCGGCTGGTTGAGCCATATGGCGATTGTGGCGCGGGAGCACCAAATTCCGATGATCGTGGGCGTCAAAAATGCCACGCAGCTTGCAACCGGGACGCGGCTGTTCCTTCATGATGACGGGCGCGTTGAAGTGATCTCCGGACAGGGCCGCTCGCAGACCGCGCCAATGGTTGCCGAATAAGACCGGCGGCCTTTATTGTTGAAATTATCGCCATGTGCTTCCTGCCCCTTTAAGGGGCAGGAGCTGTTGCTATAAGCCAAACCCGCGACAGCATTGGCGAGCAATCCCATCAGATCTTGCGGCAAATCCGGTCAGATCCGTCCTTTCTTTCCATGGTGAGCGTTTTTGCATTTTCCGGCCGTTTGTCAAGGGTGCAACCGCTTCGCGGCCGCCTTTGGCGGCCCTTGACAAACGGCCGGAAAATGCCAGTGTCTAACCATGGAAAGAAAGGACCGGTTCCGGCCAGAGAGCCAGAGAGCCAGAGAGCCAGAGAGCCAGAGAGCCAGAGAGCCAGAGAGCCAGAGAGCCAGAGAGCCAGAG
>WGBT01000055.1 GCA_015494185.1 Hyphomicrobiales bacterium
ATGGCGGGGCGCTGTTTTGGAAGATCGAAAAAGACGGCCTGCCCCCTTCCTGGCTGTTTGGCACCATTCATCTCAATGATAAGCGTCTGGTGGCGCTGCCCCAGCCGGTTCGTGCAGCGATTGCTTCGAGCAAGATCGTGGCCCTTGAAAGTGATACGGTGCTCGACAAGGCGAAAATCCAAGCGGAGATGGTCAAAAACCTCCACTACATCAGCTTTCGCGATGGAACCACACTGTCTTCGCACCTGTCGGCCGAAGAACGCGCGGCATTACAAAAACTGCTTTCGGCGCGCGGTCTGTCTTTCGCCCAGTTCAATGGCTTAAAACCCTGGTTCGTGATGACCAGCCTGGCCCTGCCCCCTTGTGAAATGCTGGCGATGGCCACAGGCGGCGATGTGGTCGATCAGGTCGTTGCCCGGCTCGGTCAAAAGGCAGGGGCGAAGATCATCGGTCTTGAAACCACGGCGGAGCAATTCGCCGCCTTTGATAGTCTCGGCATCCCGGACCAGAAACAGCTTTTGATGTTGACCGTGCGCAGCGCTCCTGTTGCCGAAGATCAGAACGAGACCATGAAGTTGCTCTATCTGCAAGAGCGAACCGGGGCGCTGTGGGCCTTGTCGGATTACTTGGCCGACAAATTCGGCAGCGGTGACAAGGGGCCGATTAAGGCTTTCAAACGGGCGCTCGTCAGTAAACGTAATGAGGTGATGGCCAAACGGGCCGCGCCCTTTTTGACGAAGGGGGGAATTTTCATCGCGGTCGGTGCTTTGCATTTGCCCGGTAAGACCGGCCTTGTGGCTTTGTTCGAGAAACAGGGCTATCGGTTGACACCCGTAAAATGGCGCCCCCGTCCTGCTGTTGATGTGGAAAGCCCTTAGGCTCAGGACCCATAAATTGCGCGGCGCCAGTCTGACGCAAAATCATGAAATGGACAATGATTTGTCTCGCATTACCGGGATTTTGCGCCAGCCCCTTCAGGCGGCATTTTCGCTTTATCTCGCTGGTCTTTCGCCCTTGGAAATAGCTTCGGCTATTCCCTGCGGGCGAAAAAACAGCGATTTTTTGCGAAACTGCCGCTGGCATCCACGCCCTTTATGGGTCCTGAGCTTAGAGCCACAAGTCCTTCAAGGGGGAACCGGTTTTCGGACAAATCGGGCGGCAAATGCGACTCTTTTAGTAGATAGTAGAGCTAGTATAGATAGTAGAGCGAAGCCCCGATCCCATGGGATCAGAACTTCGCTCTAGTGTTCAGTTCCAGCCTTGTCATGGATTTCACGATACCGCTGGAAGGCAATTTCGGCATCGAAATAGGCTTCTTGTAATTCGACCGACCAATATTTGAGCTCTTCTAGAGGAATGGCGCGGCCGGTGACCGCACACCGGACAAATTCCCCCGGGACAAGAATTTGAAACTCGCCTGCCAAATATTTGACCTTGGCTTCTTTCCCCTGGTTCAGGGCGCCCGCAAAAATATTCATGGCAATATTTTCCTTATATAGGTCGTCGTATGCCCGTGTTATCCGAATTGTTATCCAAATCTTGACCAGACAGACAGTGTCTAGCCTGATTGTACCTTGCAGCCTGCACCCGCCCTTACATTCCATGGTGAGACACTGGCATTTTCAGATGTTCTGTCAAGGACGCCTCTGGCGCCGCGAAGCGGTTGCATCCTTGACAGAACATCTGAAAATGCGAAATCGCTCACCATGGAATGTAAGGACGGATCTGCCCCTGTTTGCCGGGGTGAGGGCAGACCGCTACAGATTATATGTATGCGTAAAATGTCAAGACCAATATCAAAGCTCTTTGGTTTTCTATATACTGGTTCAGTCGCGGACCAGATAGCCGATCCGGTTGCCGCTTTGTTCGCGGATTTTTTCAAGAGCAGCGGCGGCTTTGGTTGGAGGCAGTGGCAAACCGGTTTTGTCGATATGGTTGACCTGTAAGCGCAGCATTTCGTCAAGCAAAACCTGTCCCGTATAATACAGCATGGCAATGGCGGCCACCGCCCGTTTGTTCATATTGGCTGGCACAATCGGCATCACCTCTTGCAGGGCCTGTTGAACCGTTGTCGGCAGCCAGCCAGAGCGCAGCCCCAGCCCGGCCATCATCTTGATGGTAAAATCCTCACGAAACCGGTAGCCATATTGTTCCATCCAGTCAAACAACCGGTCCATGATGATCTCCTGAAGCCGGGCTTTGGCGGTGGTGCGAAAATCCCGCCATTCGGCAACCAGATCAAATTGCGGTTCGATTTCCATATCGATCGGCGTAAATGTGACTTCGGCGGTCACCCCGATACGATTGAGGAAATTGCGGTGCTTGGGGCTGAAGCGGGTCACAAATGTGGGAAGTTTGATTTCCCCGCCGCTGGCTTCATCATAAGCCGCCCGCGCCAATTTGGCACTGAAAAGCTGTTCATAACCTTCAAGCTGCATGGTGAAATCATAGGGAATGCGCTGCGCTTCACAACGCAAGGAATTGGTCACGCGATCATGGATGATTCGCGCGGCCTGACGCGCCAAAGCGGTTTCCTTGTGACGCAACAGGCTGGCGCGGACCAATCCTTGGTTGAGGACTTCTTCAAGCGGTGTGATCACCGCGCCATATTCAATCGTTGCCTCGACAACATGCAGCCGCCGTCTTAGATCAACGTAAATCACACCCAAATGTGAAAATTGGGAATCCATGCCGCCAATGCGGGCGATGGCGGCATCATTGTCGGCGCATCTGCGCATCAGCAAAATGTCACCAGCTTGAAACTGCAGCCCCCTGCCTGTATCGAATTGGGGATTGAGCAAGGTGTTGATCTTGTCGCCGGTAAATCCTTGGTAAGTCCGCTCCCCATCATTGAGGCGCTTGAAACGAATATGAAATTCCCCCAGCATCTCGGTCGTATAGCGGGTGATCTTCAATACCTCACGCAGGGCCCTTTGCCCATTGGCGGATAATTTCCACCCCTTGTGCCATGCTGGTAATTTCGAGCGCAACCGTAACCTCAGATCAAAAATAGAGCGCAAAATTTCTGGTACGGCCGTGCGCAACTCTGGCTTGTCGAAATGTTCGAAATGGATGTTGCGAAAGGTTGCGGTGATTTCTTCCAACATGGCGGTGAGCGCATGGGCGTTGGGTGGGGGCTGCTTGATATAGGCTTTCAACTCCCGAAGCGTGGCTCCGAAATTTTGCAGATCGGTGATCGGTTCCACTGTCCTGTCATACATTGCCGCCCCCCCTCGTGGCTCTTACCCACTGCAACCATGACCATTGCAACCATGGTCACAACTATAAGATGAATTTTGACAGGTCGGAATTGCGGGCCAGTTCGCCGATATGTTCGCGGACATAGTGGGCGTTGACCGTAATCGTTTCCCCGCCCTTGTCAGTGGCTTCGAAACTGATTTGTTCAAGCACCTTCTCCATCACCGTCATCAACCGGCGGGCGCCGATATTTTCGACATTGGAATTGATTTCAACGGCAATTTCAGCCAGCGCGTCAATGGCATCATCGGTAAATTCCAGCGTCACGCCTTCGGTGGCCATCAGGGCCACATATTGCTTGATCAGGCTGGCCCGTGGTTCGGTGAGAATGCGGCGGAAGTCTTCCTTGGTCAAGGGCCGCAGTTCGACGCGAATCGGCAGCCGGCCTTGAAGTTCGGGCAATAAGTCGGAAGGTTTGGCGACATGAAAGGCCCCAGAGGCAATGAACAGAATATGATCGGTCTTGACCGGCCCGTATTTGGTGCTGACCGTGGTGCCTTCGATCAAGGGCAGCAAGTCGCGCTGGACCCCCTCACGGCTGACATCGCCACCGAGCCGTTCTGAACGGGCGCAAATCTTGTCGATCTCATCGAGAAAGACAATCCCTTCATTTTCGACAAGGGTGATGGCATCGTGAACGATCTGATCCTCATCGATGAGCTTGTCAGATTCTTCGGCCACCAGAATTTCATAACTGTCGCGCACGGTGGTTTTGCGTGATTTGGTGCGTCCGCCGCCCAAGGCTTTGCCCAAAATGTCATTGAGATTAATCATACCGATCTGACTGCCGGGCATGCCTGGGATGTCGAAACTAGGGATCAGCGAGCTGGTATCTGTAACCTCGATTTCAATTTCCTTGTCATCGAGCTCGCCAGCGCGCAGGCGTTCACGAAAGCTTTTGCGGGTGGCTTCAGAGGCATTGGCCCCCACCAGCGCATCAAGAACGCGTTCTTCAGCTTCCAGATGGGCCTTGGCCTGGACTTCTTGACGTCTGATGTCGCGGATCAACGAGATCCCGGTTTCCACCAAATCCCGGATGATCTGATCGACATCCCGGCCCACATAACCGACTTCGGTGAATTTGGTGGCCTCCACCTTGATAAAGGGGGCATTGGCCAGCTTGGCCAGCCGCCGCGAAATTTCCGTCTTGCCGACGCCGGTTGGCCCGATCATCAAAATATTTTTCGGCAAAACTTCTTCACGCAATTCATCATCCAGTTGCTGGCGCCGCCAACGATTGCGCAAGGCAATAGCGACAGCCCGTTTGGCGTCGGATTGGCCGATGATATAGCGGTCGAGTTCAGAAACGATTTCTCGCGGCGAAAAGTTTGTCATAGGGTATGAATTCTTGACTGTTTACTTATTGCTTATGATTTTTGAAGGTTGATGAACGAAATTTTGCATTGACAGCACTGGGGCAACACTGGCCTTGCCATCGAAGACTAACCATCGAGAATTTCTAACACAATCTGGTCATTGGTATAGACACAGATTTCGGCGGCGATTTGCATCGCCCGGCGGGCAATCGCTTCGGCATCAAGATCAAGATCATAAAGCGCCCGCGCCGCGGCCAAGGCGTAATTGCCGCCAGAGCCAATAGCAATCACATCATGTTCGGGCTCCAACACATCACCAGTTCCGGTCAATACCAATAAAGTCTCCTTGTCGGCGACGATCATCATCGCTTCAAGCCGGCGTAAATAGCGGTCGGTCCGCCAATCTTTGGCGAGTTCTACGGCTGCACGCAAGAGCTGTGAGGGATATTGTTCAAGCTTGCTCTCCAGCCGCTCGAACAAGGTGAAGGCATCGGCCGTAGCCCCCGCAAAGCCCGCGATCACCTCGCCTTTGCCAAGTCGGCGGACTTTGCGGGCATTACCTTTCAAGACGGTATCGCCAAGGCTCACCTGTCCATCGCCGGCAATCACGATTCGGCCCTTTTTACGCACCGCGCAGATTGTCGTTCCGCGCCAAACAGTAGCTGAAATTGTTTCGTTTGTCATCGAGTAGGCCCTGTTTTTCATCCGCCTTTCATTGGGGGATTGCCCCTTCTGGTGTCGTCAGCCGTCATAAGCTAAGGGTGGTGTTGTCACAAGCAGGAAATAGGGGGGCGTTGTCAAGCCCGCGTTGCGCGTGATGGGTTGGCTAAAGCGGCATCCTCAACGATCAAGTCGACGGATGTGCGTCCCTGCCAATGGTTCTGTTTGAGTTTGCCAACAACGTGAAACGGCTGACCAGCGCTTTCCAGCAAGGCTTGCCCCAAAGGGGTGTCTGCGGCGCGGAAGGCTATTGCGTTGACGCTGCTATTGTCGCCGCTTTCAAGGCTCAGCCGAATATGACCATTGCCAACCACTTTGGCAAAACTGATGCGATGGGCGGGAAAGACGAACCGCGGGGCTGGATTACCGGCGCCATAAGGACCGGCACGTTCGATCTGCTCAAGCAACGTCAAGGTGGCGCCGCGGGCGGACAAGCTGCCATCGATCTTGAGGCAGGGTTGCGCGGTTGCCGCTTGGACCGAGGCCTGCAGATGTTCTTGCAGAAAGTTTTGCAAGGCATCGAAGTGGCGTTCCTTGACAGTCAAACCGGCGGCCATGGCATGTCCGCCGCCTTTTTCGAGCAGGCCCCGCGCCATGGCCTCACGGACCGCAGCGCCGATGTCAACCCCGGCAATGGAGCGGAGCGATCCCGAGCCTTGACGATCCTTGCCGGCTGCGGGGGCGGGGCCGTTTGGCGGCGTCTCCCAGGCGATCACCAGGCTGGGGCGAGCAAAACGTTCGGTCAGGCGGCTGGCAAGCAGGCCCACGAGCCCCTTGTGGAAGTCATCGGAACTGGCCACCAGAATCGGGGGCGGTGTGGGGCTGGCCGCAAGCTGCTGTTCAGCCTGGGCGATGGCCAGTTCCAACATCTGGCTTTCCATGGCCTGGCGCTGACGGTTGAGCTGTTCCAATTGGGCGGCGATTGCGGCCGCTGTTTCAAGATCATCGGTCGCCAGCAGCCGGGCGCCAAGACCACTGTCCCCAAGCCGTCCGCCGGCATTGATCCGCGGCCCCAGAATAAATCCCAAATGATAGGGGGTTGGCGCCTGATCGATCCCGGCTTGATCGAACAAGGCGCGCAGGCCCGGGTTTTGCCGCAGCCGCATCGCTGCCAAACCTTTGTTCACATAGGCCCGGTTGAGACCTTTCAGCGGGACGATGTCGCAAACCGTTGCAAGGGCCACCAAATCCAGCCAGCCCAATAGATGAGGTTGGGGGGTGCCGTCGCCATAATAGCCGCTTTCCCGCAGCTTGGCGGTAACCGCAACCAGCACTAGGAACACCACGCCTGCCGCAGCGAGATGCCCCTGACCGCTCAAATCATCGAGCCGGTTCGGGTTGATCACCGCAGCCGCCTTGGGGAGTTTTTCATTGGCCTGATGATGATCGATGACCACGATATCCGTAGGGAAAGGTGCCGCGGCCTCAAGCGCCTCATAGCTGGTAATCCCGCAGTCAACAGTGACGATCAAACGCGCGCCATCCTGACAAAGCTGGGTGATGGCCGCCGGATTGGGGCCATAGCCTTCCAAATGCCGGTCGGGTATATAGATGCGCGGTTTCAGGCCATGGGCGGCAAGAAAGCGGTAAAGCAGGGCGGAAGAGGCGGCCCCGTCCACGTCATAGTCGCCAAAGATGGCGACGGGTTCGCGTTTTTCGATGGCCTGGGCGATGCGCCGGGCCCCGGCTGCCATGTCTTGCAGCGATTCGGGCGGCGGCATCAGATTTTTCAGGCTGGGATTGAGATAGCTTTGGGCTTCTTCCGCACCAATGCCGCGGGCGGCCAGGATCCGGCCGATGATTTCCGGCAAGCCGTTTTTTTGGGCAATGGCCAAGGCGGTATTGACATCCGCCGGGGCCAACCGGTCGACCCATTTGTTGCCCAACAGCGAACGGTTGACGCCAAGCAATGGCAATGGATCCGTTTCCATGGGGGAACCGGTGTGAGCATTGCGGCTGTTGCCCAAGGAACAATTGCGTTCAGCCATTGCCGCCATGTCTTCCATCCTGAGCTATCCTTGCTGTTTGGTTCCGTGACCTTGGTTTCGTAACGTCTGATTTTTACGGCCTTCCAGTTCTAACTAGTGGTGTTCGCCGGGCAAAGCCAGCTTCAGCCAAAGCCCATGGCGGCTCTATCCACAATTTGCCCATGGCGGTGAACAGACAGTACAGCCAAAAGTACAGCAAAGAACTTTGGTGGTTGGCACGCAAAACTGGGGAAAAAAGCCGGGCGTGAAATTTTCTCCGTTGCATTCGTTTGCCAATGATGGCGCTATTTACTTGCTCATAGAAGCGGTGACCCTTGCCGGTTGCCGAAGATTTGCGGTTTAAGTTTTCGTTGCACAGTTTTAGTCGAGCCAGTCAGTCCAGCCAGTAAAACGGGTGTCCTTATAACATTGACGTTTTGCGGGCGGTCCGTTCAGTCGCTTTTTCAGTATCAGTCTCATGCGTTGAAGTCCCGTTAACAGTGTGGGGGGATGCAGGCCCCACCGGTAATTTCGACTTTCAGCCAGTTCGTCAGTGCCGCAAGGTCATGATGGGGGCGTGAGTGTGAGGATGTGATTGATGTTGAGGTTTGTGGGGGCGGCGTGCCTTTTTTCAGCAGCGTTAATGATGGGGAGCGTGGGGGGCGTTCAAGCGCGGTCCCAAACGGCTGTGGTAACTGGCGTCAAGGGAAAGATTTCGCAGGGGGGCGCGGCGCGATCGATGTCCCTCAAAAGAGGGCGGCAGGCGGTGCGGCAGTTGAGCGTGTTGCGTGCAGCCCAGGCCGGAGAAGGGGGCACCCCCCTCCGCGGCAACAATGGTAACAGTCCCCAAATGAGCCTTGAGGAGGTTGGGGGGCGAACGGCCGTTTTGGAGCAGATTGCCCGTCGCGCCTATGCTATTCGCCGCCGTTATCGGGGCTGTGAAGCGCTGCGCTGTCCGCCAATCGATTGCCACCGCAACATTGCCTTGCTGCAGCTTTTGATCACGGCTGATAGTGTCATCGACCAATATCTGGAAGCGCTGAATGCGGAAAGCCTTGATGCTGCTTTGATCAATGTTGCGTTGCTGACGGCAGGTGATCTTGCCTTTGAAGACTGGGAGCAAAGCCGTCAGGCGGCTTTGCGGCTGCAGACGTTGCGGCAAATGGATGTCATCTTGCGCGAGCTGACCGCGTTGCGCCCGCTGTTCTACCACAGTGATCTTGAGCGCAGCTTGAAGCCTGCTGCGGTTGCCAAGCTGGCCGCGTTGAAGACGCGTTTGCAAGATGCGCTTGTGCTGTTTGAGGCGCTTGATAGCGCTGTTGCAAGCTTGATCAAAAATGTCAAGCGATTGGCAGAGACGGCCCCAGCCGCAAAAGCGGCTCCGGTTTTGGCGGGGGATTTGCGGCGGCTTGGGCTGATAACGCGGGCTGCAACGGTTGCCCAGATGCGCAAAGGGCTTGCTAAATGGCGTCAGGAAATCGCCGCCGCCCGCGGTTCACTGCGAAAATTGTCGCAAGCGGCCAGCCAGGCAGCCAAACTTGCGGGTGAAGTCGCGCCTGCTGATGCCGATATTGATGATGCTGATAAGGACGGGCTGGACCGGGTGGTGCGGCAATTGCTGAGCCGTTTTGACCAGACGGGAGCAGTACCGCGGCGTTTCATCGATCAACTTGCAATCGCTTTTTCAGATGAAAAGCTGGCCCGTCGCAAGGCGGCGATTGCGGCAACAACACTGCCAGCAGCACAAGAGGGGCCTGTGGGGGGCGATATCCGTTCCTTTTACCGGCAATGGAAAGGTATTTTGGCGGAACAGGCCGCCGCGCGCAATGCCTTGATGGCGGTGCGTTTGGCTAGGCGTGGTTTGAGCCGATGTTTGCAATCATGGTGTGGGGCCTATCACCTCACCACACGGGCGCGAGGCGCGTTTCTTGATCCTGCCGACAATGAATATAGCTGGGTTGTTGCGATCAAAACTTTGGCCCCAGAGATTGACCGGCTCGGCCGGCAGCTTCGGGAGCAAGCCCCGGTCTTCGGTCAAGCCTTGCTCCGTGATCCGGCGAACTGTCCGGCGACACGTCCGGTTTCGGCTTCCGGCAACGGCAGGCTCAAGGTTTTTGGTCAGGTGAACAAGACTTTGCTGGCGGCAGAAACGGCAACTGCGACTTGCCATAAGTGCCAGACTTTGGCGGATGGGATCAATGTTCAGAAAGCTTCCCTGATCGAACTTGAAAGTGAAATCGCTCAGGTGATAGGGGATGGGCGCAGTGTCGAAATCCTGCCCCAAGAACGGCAAAAGCAGCTCGATGAGGCCGATTTGTTCCGTGAGCAGATCGACCAATTGACCGCCTTGGCGGGGCGCAATCCAGGGGGCGAAGCGGGGGCGCAATTGCTTGCCTTGCGGGCGGAGGCTTATTTGCGTGAGGCCCAGGCGGCATATGTGCAGCAGGAGATCGAACGGCTCAAGGCCAGCCATGCCAAGCTGGGTGATCTTGAGGCCGAGGCGGCGCGCCTAAAACAACAAATCCGCCATTGGCGGCGCCGGTTGGCCAACTGCGAAGCCCAATTCTGCCCGGTTCAACAAGCCGCTGCCGATGATAAAGAGCGCCAACCAGGGATCACGCCCGATCCGCTGCCTGCAAATGGGGAACTGCCTGAGGATCATGAGCCGCCCATTGCGCGCGGTTTGCGCCCCCAACCGCCAGCAAAGAGCAGGGGGCAAAGATCAAGGCCGGTTGCGGCGTCCCCCCAAAGGACCGCCCAGAAATCTGCCACCGCGGCGGCCGGAAGAGGGCGCAAGGGGGGTGAGGTCGGAGCGCGCAAAACGCCGCGCAAAAAACTTCCCCAAAAGCCAAAAACAAGTGTCAGTCCCCGTGACGAAGCGCAGATGGCGGCTGTGGCTGTCAAAGCGCCGTCCTCCGTGTCGGAAGCCGCATGGCGAGCCGAGCCGTTCGAGATGGGGGAGAGGGGACGCGCGCGTGGCTGGCTCACGGTTTCGGTGATCCATCTTCGCTTGAACGATCTGCAAGCGGAATTCTTACGTGATGCGGCGGGCGCGCCACTTGTCCGATTGCAGGATGAGGCGGGTCTGAGCGGTCTTCATATAGGGGCGCGGATGCAGGCGCCGCAGCTTGGGACGGTGGCGTTTTTGCCTGCACTTGATTGGCTGGGCCTTGATGCCAGGCTGGCTTTTGGCGAGCGGCAATCAGGCCCCCTTGCCATCAGCGATGCGGGGGGGAATATCACCATTCCCTTACCCAATGGGGGCGCGGTTGCCACCGGAGCGGGCAATGCCTTGCTGCGTCATCGCCGCAAGCTTGGTGTCTTGGATTTAGCCGCAAGTGCCGGCCGCCGGTTGTGGGCAACGGAAACCGTGCGTTTGGCGCTGTTTGGCGGGACGGGCTACACCCATATCATCAGTGATGAGCTGGTGGGGTTTGAGGCGGGGACGGTATCGGGCCGCTATGTTCATGAGGGCACGGTCAATTGCCTGCGTGGGGTCACGGGGCTTGCCGGCGCGGTTCGCCTTGGCCAGATTGGTAAGGGGGTTACTGCATCTGCAACCGGCAAGGCTGAGCTTGGGGCGAATTATTGTCATACCCATGTCGAGGCGTTCGGCGCTGCTGGTTTGATCCAGGCCGCAGCTTCGGTATCGGGGGCGGAAAGTTTCTTCTATTCCCGGTTTGAGGCAGGCTTGGCCTTGACGATCCCTAGCGGTTTTGCAGCACCGATGCAGCTTCATTTGAGCGGGGCGGTCAGCAAAGGCGCCTTGCCGATCCCTGTACTTCGCTATAATGCCACGGCGGCCGATCCACTTGATCTTGACTTCAACGATGACTGGTCGACAGAACTGCGCGCCACCTTGCGCATTCCACTGGAATTTTGAGGCGCGCCCCGCCGGCCCATTCAAGCCTCATTCAAGCTATGAGAAAAGCCGCTTATCGGTGGCTTTTGTGCCATTTCCCAATCAAGAAACACGGAAGTTCTCTTGCCGAGAACAGCTTGAATTTCGGCTTTTTGCTATTCCTCTCTTTACAAATGGTTCTTTCAGGCGGAGACTAAATTTAGATGTCACAGGTTTGGGCAGCGCTTTGCTTTTAGCCGATGTTGCCCATTGACCATTGTTGAAATCGACAATGCCTTGAACAGGAGGGCCTATGAGCGAAACCGATCCAATAGTGTTGTATCCCCGCGCAGGCCAAAGGGAGGCGTTGCGCGGCGGGGCCCGTCGTCTTGAGCTATCTGCACCTCAAAACCAGGACTTTTCCACAACATCCTTTCAAGCCATGTTCGACCGGCAGGAACTCAATCTCATTTTGTCGCTTTATGGACGGTTCGTCGCCGCGGGGGAATGGCGCGATTATGCGATCGACTGTCATAAAGATCGTGCGGTGTTTTCAGTGTTCCGGCGGAGCAGTGAAATGCCGCTTTACCGGATCGAGAAATGCCCGAAATTGGCCCGCCGTCAGGGTATGTACAAGGTGGTGGCCATGTCTGGACTGATCTTGAAGCGGGGTCATGATCTTCGCGGCGTTTTGCAAGTGCTGGAACCGAAGAAAGCGGGCGGCGCTCTTTCCGTTTGACGGTCCGAATTGTTCTGGGAAAAGCCAGGCTGTGCAAAATCATATCTTATGGTTGTGTAAATCCATCTATGAGTGCAAAATCTGAGAAGAATTTTCTGGCTTGAACTGGATTTTGCGAAAAATCCCCAAATTCGCGCAGCAAAGTTTGGTTGAAATCTCAGGAAACAATCTAAACACGATTTATCAAGGTTCATCGAGGTGCCGTGCTGGGCGAGGATTCTGATCATTTGGCACATTTGGTAAATGCGGGTTGCGTCAATGCGTACCATGAAAGAGTTGCCTCAATCCGATATACCGGTTGAAAAATGGCTTTGGCGGTTGTTATCCCGCCCCCCATTTTGAGAATGTTGAACGAAGGAGAATTCAATGATGAATTTCTCAAAAATGGCGCCAAGACGGGCCATTGCGGCGCTGGCTGCCTTGGTCATGGTGCCTGTCGCCGGGCCAGCGTATGCGGGTCGTGATCAAATCAGCATTGTCGGTTCCTCGACGGTGTTTCCGTTTGCAACCACGGTGGCCGATAAATTTGGCAAGAAGACCCGTTTCAAGACGCCGAAAGTGGTCTCCACCGGTTCCGGTGGCGGGTTGAAACTGTTCTGTAAAGGGGTTGGGGCGGCAACACCGGACATTGCCAATGCGTCACGCCGGATGAAGAAAAAAGAATGGAATGATTGTCAGGCCAATGGCGTCAAAGACATCACCGAGGTGGCGATTGGTTTTGATGGTATTGTGCTGGCCAATGCCAAGTCTGCCCCGGTTTTCAATATGAGCCGTAAACAACTGTTTCTGGCGCTGGCAGCACGAGTGCCGGGACCTGATGGCAAGCTGATTGAGAATCCTTACAAGAAATGGTCGGATGTTGATCCGTCGCTGCCTGATGAGAAGATCGAAGTGCTTGGTCCGCCGCCGAGTTCAGGGACCCGTGACGCCTTTGTCGAGCTGGCTCTGGGGGAGGGGGCCAAGCAAATCGGTTGGCTGAAAAAACTGCGCAGTTTAAAAAAAGGAGACCCTGAAATCCAGGAACTGGCTCGTCAATATGGCATTCCGGCCGATTTTCTCCTCAACAATGGCAAGCCCGCAAGTGGCAAGGAGGTGTTTAAGAAAATCGCCTATCATATCCGGGAAGACGGCGCCTATATTGATGCAGGGGAAAACGACAATAAAATCGTTGACCAGTTGGCAGCCAATCCGGGTGCGATTGGGGTGTTTGGCTTTTCCTTTCTGGATCAGAACAGATCAAAGATCAAAGGCGCCAAAGTGGAAGGTTTCGAGCCCAGTTTCGACAATATCGCAGAGGGGCATTATCCAGTATCCCGGAAGATGTATTTCTATGTCAAAAATGCCCATGTTGGTGTGATTCCAGGGATCAGGGAATACATTGCCGAATTCGTCTCTGAAGGGGCCTCGGGGGAAGATGGTTATCTGGCGGACAAGGGCCTTATTCCATTGCCTGAAGATGAACATGCCGAAAATGCAGAAAACGCCAAAGCGCTGAAAAAGATGACCGGCCATGAAAAACTGTCATAGCAGCCGGTTTCGGTGGAATTGAACCTGGGGGAGCGTGGCGCTGGGCTGGCCATCATGATCAGGCAATGGGCGCTGCGCTTTTCTTTGCCATAATTTCTTTGTCAAGTGTTATAGAGGCTAAACCGACAGCGGTGGAACAGATTAGGTGAAAAAACTATTTTTTCATTGCATCTTTACCAATTCTACGCCCTGAATGGACGGCGTCTTGAAAGGGGTGCCAGGTTCCTATTCGCGACAGCCTTTGAATA
>WGBT01000056.1 GCA_015494185.1 Hyphomicrobiales bacterium
CGACATCACCTTGGTGATCGCCGCCGTCAGCGTCGTCTTGCCATGGTCGACATGCCCGATCGTGCCGATATTCGCATGCGGCTTCGTACGCTCAAATTTTTCTTTCGCCATTCGTGGCCTCTCCTCGATCAATCCTTCCTCAGGAAGTTCCCAATCGCGCTCAAACTCTTGTTAAATTCATCATTATCCGGATCAGCCGGCAAGCTTGGCCTGCACCTCTTCGGCGACCGCTTGCGGCACCTGGGCATAATGATCAAATTGCATGGTGAACTGCGCCCGCCCCTGGGACATGGAACGCAGATTGTTCACATAACCAAACATATTGGCCAGCGGCACCATGGCACTGACAACCAAAGCGTTGCCACGTTGCTCTTGCCCCTGCACCTGCCCCCGCCGTGAATTCAAATCCCCCATGATGTTGCCGAGATATTCCTCAGGGGTCACCACTTCCACCTTCATGATCGGCTCCAGCAGTTTTAACCCTGCCTTCTGCACCCCTTCACGGAACCCGGCTCGCGCCGCAATTTCAAAAGCCATCACCGAAGAATCGACTTCGTGATAGGCCCCATCCACCAAGGTCACCTTGATATCCAGCATCGGAAAACCGATCAAAACACCGCTATCGATCACCGACTGGATCCCTTTCTCCACACCGGGGATGTATTCCTTGGGAACATTGCCCCCAACCACCTGGCTTTCAAAGACAAATCCGGAATTGGGTTCCCCCGGCTCGATGACCATCTTCACCCGGGCAAACTGACCGGCTCCACCCGTTTGTTTCTTATGGGTGTAATCGACTTCGGCCCGCTTGGTGATGGTTTCCCGGTAAGCCACCTGTGGAGCCCCCACATTGGCCTCCACTTTGAACTCCCGCTTGAGCCGGTCGACGATGATATCGAGATGCAATTCCCCCATGCCTTTAATAATGGTCTGACCGGATTCCTCATCGGTCATCACCCTAAAACTCGGATCTTCTTGCGCCAACCGATTGAGCCCAACCCCAAGTTTTTCCTGATCACCCTTGGTTTTCGGTTCAATGGCAATCTCAATCACCGGTTCAGGGAATTCCATACGCTCCAAGATCACAGGCCTATTGGGATCACACAGAGTGTCGCCAGTTGTAGTCTCCTTAAGACCAACAAGAGCCACAATATCCCCAGCATAAGCCTCTTCGATCTGCTCGCGATTATCCGAATGCATCAAATACATCCGGCCAACCCGCTCCTTGCGCTCTTTGACGGAGTTCAAGACCGTCGAACCTGCGGTCAGCTTGCCGGAATAAATCCGCACGAATGTCAGCGACCCCACATGAGGATCATTCATGATCTTAAAGGCCAACATCCCAAGCGGTTCATCATCCGAGGATTTGCGAACGATCTCTTCGCCGGTCTTCACATCAACCCCTTTAATGGGGGGAATATCCACCGGTGAAGGCAAATAATGAATCACCGCATCCAGCAGCGGCTGAACACCTTTGTTTTTAAAGGCCGAACCACAAAGCACCGGGAAGAAATCAACATTACACGTTCCTTTACGAATGAGCTTCCGCAAAGTCTCTTCGCTGGGCTCTTCCCCTTCTAGATAGGCTTCCATCACAGCCTCATCCTGCTCGACCGCCGTTTCAATCAGCTGCTCACGATATTCCGCCGCCTTGTCGACCAGATCAGCCGGAATTTCCGCCTCATGGAATTTTGCGCCCAGGGTTTCCTCGTCCCAGATGATCGCCTTCATGGTGATCAGATCGACAACGCCTTCAAACGCGCTCTCCGCCCCAATCGGCAACTGCAAAACCAACGGCACAGCCCCAAGACGGTCACGAATCGTCTCTACCGAATGGTAGAAATCCGCGCCGATCTTATCCATCTTATTGACGAAAAACATCCGCGGAACATGGTATTTGTCGCCCTGACGCCAGACCGTTTCCGTCTGCGGCTCGACACCTGCATTGGCATCCAACAAAGCAACCGCACCGTCCAGCACCCGCAGCGAGCGCTCGACCTCGATGGTAAAATCCACATGGCCTGGGGTGTCGATGATATTGATGCGATGCTCCGGCCCAAGCTTCTTGCCATTGATGTCACGCAGCGTCCAGAATGTAGTGGTCGCAGCCGAGGTGATGGTGATGCCGCGCTCCTGCTCCTGCTCCATCCAGTCCATGGTCGCAGCCCCATCATGCACTTCGCCGATCTTATGGCTCTTGCCGGTATAATACAAAATGCGCTCGGTCGTCGTTGTCTTTCCCGCATCAATATGCGCCATGATCCCGATATTGCGGTAAAGCTCAATGGGTGTCTTGCGTGCCATGTCAGTTATCCTTAACGGGTGGTCCTAACCCCAAACCAATCTCACTACCAACGGTAATGCGAAAATGCGCGGTTGGCCTCGGCCATCTTATGCGTATCCTCACGCTTCTTGACCGACGCGCCACGATTATTGCTGGCATCCAACAGCTCCGCCGACAGCCGGTCGATCATGGTGTTCTCATTACGCTTGCGAGCCGCTTCAATGATCCAGCGAATAGCCAAAGCCTGCTTGCGTTCCGGCCGAACCTCCATGGGCACCTGATACGTCGCCCCGCCAACCCGGCGGGAACGCACTTCAACAGCCGGCATGACATTTTCCAACGCCTGATGAAACAGCTGGACGGGATCCTGCTTGGTCTTTTCCTCGATCACATCAAGCGCCCCGTAGACAATCCGTTCTGCAACCGACTTCTTGCCATCCAACATCACGCTATTCATGAATTTCGACAACACCGGATCACCATATTTGGGATCCGGCATAACCTCGCGTTTTTCCGCTCTATGACGCCTGGACATTATTCCGTCCCGCTCCTCATTCAAAACTGCTAAAACCGTGACCTTCAACCGCCAACCGGCCGTTCATTCCATTTCGATCCATCATCACCAGGAACCGCCATCAAGCCACCCCCTGACATCCCCTGCCGCATCCGGTCACAGTTAATTTTGCTCTTGCCACACCGTTATTTCCGGGCCAACTCTTCCCATCCCCGCCTATTTCGGCCGCTTGGCGCCATATTTCGAACGCCGTTGACGGCGGTTAGCAACCCCTTGCGTGTCCAACACACCTCGGATGACGTGATAGCGCACCCCTGGCAAGTCCTTCACACGACCGCCCCGGATCAACACCACCGAATGCTCTTGCAAGTTATGCCCCTCACCGGGAATATAACTTGTAACCTCAAAACCATTGGTCAAACGCACCCGCGCCACTTTCCGCAATGCTGAGTTCGGCTTTTTCGGCGTGTTGGTATAAACCCGGGTGCACACCCCACGCTTTTGCGGACAAGCCTCCATGGCCGGCACCTTGTTGCGTTTTACCGGCGACTTGCGCGGCTTGCGGATCAACTGTTGTATCGTCGGCATCTTTCCGTCCAATATGCTTTCTGCCACACCGCAACCAGCGCCATGCAAACGCACGCGCAAACCAAGCCCCTTCCGACATCCCCGTATACGAGGTTTCCACATGCGCAACCGCAGCAGCTTCGGAAAAGCCGGTCAGAAAGTGACAGAGGACCGCGCGGCTGATGATGTCTGAGCCCCAGCCGACGGTCATGCAATCCCAATTTCTAAGCTTTGTGATTCTCAACAGCGTCTAGGACCGGATTGCCTGAGGGCCAGACAATGAATTTCGTCCCACCGCCTGTTGTGAAGTGTCGGCAACATACTTGCCGTTTGCCCATTCGTCAAGGCCGCTTGGCCCTGTAAAACAGAATTTTTTTCGTTATTTTTTTCCCCAGTGCCTGCCATATCGCCGCACTTGCCGACAAAGGGCTGTACCGGCGAGAAGACATATGGCACTGGGCGAACTCTTTTCACTCAATCCTGCTCATTTGTTGCATCCGTTTCCACATCTGTGGCCGGATCCGCATCCTGTTCAGGCGTCTCCTCAGCTTCGGCGGTTGAGCTGCTCTGGTGCTCCAAAGCCGCCGCTTTGGCCGCTTCCAGACGCGCGGCTTCCTCAGCAGCCTTGGATTTCTCCCGCTCCGCCAAAATCAGCTTGTCACGCTGATCGGCAAGCTTGCGAACCCGCCTCAAAACGCCGCCCGTTCCCGCCGGAATAAGCCGCCCAACAATGACGTTTTCTTTCAAGCCTTCAAGGCGGTCGATCTTCCCATAGGTTGCTGCCTCAGTGAGCACCCGCGTGGTTTCTTGGAACGAGGCCGCGGAAATAAAGCTGCGGGTCTGCAACGAAGCCCGCGTGATCCCAAGCAAAACCGGAGAGCCGGTAGCCGGTTTCATCCCCTTGGCTTCCAGCGCCTCATTGATTTCCTCGAAATCAATGCGGTCCACCTGTTCCCCCTTCAACCATGAGGCATCACCCGGGTCCTCGATTTCCACCTTCTGCAACATCTGCCGGACGATGACCTCGATATGTTTGTCATTGATGGTCACCCCTTGCAGCCGGTAGACGCTTTGAATTTCATCCACCAGAAAAGCCGCCAGCTTCTCAACCCCGTGAATCGCCAGAATATCGTGCGGCGCCGGATTGCCATCGAGAATATATTCGCCCTTCTCAATGTAATCCCCTTCCTGCACGCTCATATGGCGCCCCTTGGGAATGAGATATTCGACACGCCTTTCTTCACCATCCTCGCCTTCCGGCGTAATATAGACACGCCGTTTGTTCTTGTAGTCACGGCCAAAGCTGACAACGCCGCTGATCTCCGCAATGATTGCGTTGTCCTTCGGCTGCCGGGCTTCGAACAGTTCCGCCACCCGCGGCAAACCACCGGTGATATCCCGGGTCTTCGCACTTTCCAAAGGAATCCGCGCCAGCTCATCCCCGGCACTGACCTTGTCGCCTGGCGAAACCGACAAGATCGCATCCACCGACAACAGATAGCGGGCCTCGCCACCGCGTTTCAGTTTCAGAACCTCGCCGCCTTTCTTATCCTTGATGACAATCGCCGGTTTCAGATTGGCACCGCGCGGGGAAGCACGCCAGTCGATGATCACCCGCTTGGTAATGCCCGTCGATTCGTCATATTGCTCATCGACAGACACCCCTTCGATCAGATCTTCAAATTCCACAACACCCGCAATTTCGGTCAGAATAGGCCGGGTATAAGGATCCCACTCGGCAATCTTGTCGCCGCGTTTCACCTTTTGGCCTTTCTTGACCGCAAGCCGCGCCCCTTGAGATAATTTGTGTACCGCCAATTCCTGGCCATCCTTGTCGACGATCACCACCGCCATATTGCGCGACATCACGATCATCCGGCCTTCGGAGTCTTTGGCGATATTCTCGTTTTTGAATTTGATGGTGCCATCCTGGTTGGCCTCCATCACCGATTGTTCCGCCACCTGAGCGGTCCCGCCGATATGGAAGGTGCGCATGGTCAACTGGGTCCCCGGCTCGCCAATCGATTGCGCCGCAATCACACCCACCGCTTCACCGAGATTGACCAGTGTGCCACGCGCCAAATCGCGGCCATAACATTTCGAACAGACGCCATGTTTGGTCTCACATGTCAGAACCGAACGAATATGCACAGTTTGCACCCGGGCCGCATTAATAGCCTCGGCATGGCGCTCCTCGATCAGTTCGCCATCCTTCACGATGACGTCACCAGTTGCCGGATCTTTGACGTCTTCGGCCGCCGTGCGCCCCAGCACCCGTTCGCCCAGGGACAGCACCACCTCACCGGCATCTTCCACCGGTTTAACCGTAATGCCCTTGTCGGTGCCACAATCCAGTTCGGTGATGATGCTGTCTTGCGCCACATCAACCAGCCGCCGCGTCAGATAGCCGGAATTCGCCGTCTTCAACGCCGTATCGGCCAACCCTTTGCGCGCCCCATGGGTCGAGTTGAAATATTCGAGAACCGACAATCCTTCCTTGAAGTTGGAAATGATCGGCGTCTCAATGATCTCCCCAGACGGTTTGGCCATAAGCCCCCGCATCCCCGCCAGCTGTTTCATTTGCGCGGGCGAACCACGGGCCCCGGAATGGGCCATCATATAGATCGAATTGATCGGCTTTTCGCGTTTGGTTTCCGGGTCGATCTGCACCGCTGAGATGTGCTCCATCATCTCTTTGGCCACAAGGTCGGTGCATTTCGACCAGGCATCGATCACTTTGTTATATTTTTCCCGCTGGGTGATGAAACCATCGAGATATTGCTGTTCATATTCGCGCACCAATTCCCGGGTCTGCTCCACCAGCTTGTCTTTGGTCTTTGGAATCACCATGTCGTCCTTGCCAAAGGAAATCCCAGCGCGGCAGGCGTGAAAATAGCCCAGGCTCATGATCTGGTCGCAGAAAATCACCGTCTCTTTCTGCCCGCAATGCCGGTAGACCACGTCGATCATGTTGGAAATCTCGCGCTTGGTCATCAGCTTGTTGACCAGCTCAAAATCAACCCCGGGTTTTCGTGGCAACAAATCCGCAATCAACATACGGCCGGGAGTGGTTTCATAGATGCGGCTCACCGGATTGCCATCTTGATCTCGCGTCGTCCACCGTGCCTTGACCTTGCTGTGAAGGGTCACGGCGCCACATTCCAACGCGTGTTCGATTTCGGCAATCGAACCAAACACCATGCCTTCACCAGGCTCGTTCTGCTTTTCCAACGACAGATAATAAAGACCAAGAACGATATCCTGAGACGGCACGATGATCGGCTGACCGGAAGCGGGATGAAGGATATTGTTGGTCGACATCATCAGCACCCGGGCTTCCAGCTGGGCCTCCAGCGACAACGGCACATGCACCGCCATCTGATCACCATCGAAATCCGCATTAAACGCCGCGCAGACCAGCGGGTGCAACTGAATGGCCTTACCCTCGATCAAAACCGGCTCAAACGCCTGAATCCCCAACCGGTGAAGGGTCGGCGCCCGGTTCAGCAAGACCGGATGCTCGCGAATCACTTCGTCGAGAACGTCCCAGACTTCCGGCTTTTCCTTTTCCACCAATTTCTTCGATTGTTTCACCGTGGATGACAGACCTTTGGCGTGGAGCCGCGAATAGATGAACGGCTTGAACAGCTCCAGCGCCATTTTTTTCGGCAAGCCACACTGATGCAATTTCAACTCCGGGCCGACCACGATCACCGAACGCCCGGAATAGTCCACACGCTTACCAAGCAAATTTTGACGGAACCGGCCCTGCTTACCTTTCAGCATGTCCGACAGCGATTTCAACGGCCGCTTGCTCGCGCCGGTAATCGCCCGCCCCCGGCGGCCATTGTCAAACAGCGCATCAACGGATTCCTGAAGCATCCGTTTTTCGTTGCGAATGATGATATCCGGCGCCCGCAGCTCGATCAGCCGCTTCAACCGGTTGTTCCGGTTAATCACCCGGCGGTAGAGATCATTCAAATCAGAAGTGGCAAAACGCCCCCCATCGAGCGGCACCAAGGGCCTCAAATCCGGCGGAATCACCGGGATAACCGTCATGATCATCCATTCCGGACGGTTGCCCGATTGAATGAAAGCTTCTGTGACTTTCAACCGTTTGGCCAGTTTCTTCTGCTTGAGGTCCGAAGTGGTCTCGGCCAGCTCCGCACGTAACTCGTCACGTAATTCTTCGAGGTCGAGCGCCGCCAACATGTCGCGAATGGCTTCAGCGCCAATGCCAGCAGTAAAGACGTCGTCGCCATATTCCTCCTGGGCCTCCAGATATTCCGCCTCGGTCAGCAGCTCCCCCTCCCTAAAGGGTGACGTGCCCGCCTCGGTGACAATATAATTCTCGAAATAAAGCACCCGTTCCAGGTCCTTCAACGTCATGTCGAGAAGCAGACCAATCCGGCTTGGCAGCGATTTCAAAAACCAAATATGGGCCACCGGCGCCACCAGCTCGATATGCCCCATGCGTTCGCGGCGAACCTTCGACAAGGTCACTTCGACACCGCATTTCTCGCAGATGATATCCTTATGTTTCATCCGCTTATATTTACCGCACAGGCATTCATAGTCTTTGATAGGCCCGAAAATCCGCGCACAGAACAAACCGTCACGCTCTGGTTTGAACGTCCGGTAATTGATCGTCTCAGGTTTTTTGATTTCACCATACGACCAAGCTTTGATCTGTTCTGGCGAAGCGATCGAGATGCGAATTTGGTCAAAAGCCGATTGCTGCTGATCGGTCTTGAAAAATTTACTGGGAACCTCCTGGTTCATGAGATGACTCCCTAAAAGTTGTGGTGCGGCCTTTGCGGGGGAAAAGCAGCCCATTCATATCAATTTTCATGACGGCTTCGGCAAGCCGCAGAGAAACCACCGCGCCCCATGCCCTCGCTTCGAAGCGTCATGTTGGCGGTGCGGCATATGATCGATGACATATGATCGATTGATGACTTGCCAATCTGAAACCTTAGCTGTTCCTTACTTAACTTAAGATGTAACTCAAGTTGCATCACTTTGTGGCGGCAAGGCCAACGGCTCACCAGGCGGCAAGGCCCCCTCTTCCTCAGCAATCGCCGCTTCTTCTGCCTCACGCCGTTTTTCATCCTCCGAATTGAGAAGCGAGACATTAAGGCCCAGCGCCTTCATTTCCTTGACCAACACATTGAAACTCTCCGGCACGCCAGCCTCAAACGTATCGTCGCCACGAACGATCGCCTCATAGACCTTCGTCCGGCCCGCAACATCGTCGGATTTGACGGTGAGCATCTCCTGCAAGGTATAAGCAGCCCCATAGGCTTCCAGAGCCCAGACCTCCATCTCGCCAAAACGCTGACCGCCGAACTGAGCCTTGCCGCCAAGGGGCTGCTGAGTGACCAGAGAATATGGCCCAATCGAGCGGGCATGAATTTTGTCATCCACCAGATGGTGCAATTTCAGCATGTAGATATAACCCACCGTCACCTTACGGTCGAAAGGCTCGCCAGTGCGGCCATCATACAAGGTCACCTGACCGCTGGGATCAAGCCCGGCCATTTCCAACAGCTCGACAATGTCGGATTCATGAGCCCCGTCAAACACCGGCGTTGCAACCGGCACCCCACGGCGCAGATTTTCGCCAACCTGAATGAGATCATCCTTGCCAAGCTCGTCGACAAAACTCTGCTCGCCATAAATCTCTTTGAGAACATCGCGAACCGGCTGCTCGCTCTGGGTTTCCTTATAGGCCTCAAGAGCCGCACCGATTTTGTTGCCCAACCCACGGCAGGCCCAGCCCAAATGGGTTTCCAAAATTTGCCCCACATTCATCCGGCTTGGAACCCCC
This sequence comes from Hyphomicrobiales bacterium, assembly GCA_015494185.1. Lineage (GTDB taxonomy): Bacteria > Pseudomonadota > Alphaproteobacteria > Rhizobiales > S144-35 > S144-35. The sequence continues at coordinate 9,196 of WGBT01000056.1, forward strand.
AGCGGATTGAGCACGATATCCACCGGCGTGCCATCGTCGAGATAAGGCATGTCCTCGATCGGCACGATCCGCGAGATCACCCCCTTATTGCCATGACGGCCAGCCATTTTATCCCCTGGTTGCAACTTGCGCTTGATGGCCACAAACACCTTGACCATCTTCATCACGCCCGGGGGCAGCTCATCCCCGCGCTGCAACTTGTCGACCTTGTCGACGAAGCGCTGTTTCAGGCGCTCTTTGGCTTCTTCATACTGGTTACGGATAGCCTCAATTTCAGCCATCGCCTTGTCATCAGTCAAAGCGATTTCCCACCATTTGCTGCGCGGCACCTGTTCCAACAGCTCTTGGGTGATTTTCGTTCCCTTACGCAACCCCTTCGGCCCCTTGGCAACCTTCTTGCCCACCAGCACATCGGCCAACCGGCCATAGACGTTACGGTCGAGAATAGCCTGCTCGTCTTCACGGTCTTTCGCCAGACGTTCGATCTCTTCACGCTCGATCGCCATGGCACGCTCATCCTTTTCAATGCCATGACGGTTGAAAACCCGCACTTCGACCACCGTCCCGCTCACCCCTGGCGGCAACCGCAACGAGGTATCGCGCACATCCGACGCCTTTTCCCCAAAAATGGCCCGCAGCAATTTCTCTTCCGGGGTCATCGGGCTTTCCCCCTTGGGGGTGATTTTGCCAACCAGAATATCCCCCGGCTTGACCTCGGCACCAATATAAACAATTCCCGCCTCGTCGAGATTTTTCAGCGCCTCTTCGGAGACATTGGGAATATCCCGGGTGATCTCCTCCGGCCCCAGCTTGGTATCCCGCGCCATCACTTCAAAATCCTCGATGTGGATCGAGGTAAAGACGTCATCGCGCACGATGCGTTCCGAAATCAGGATACTATCCTCGAAGTTGTAGCCCATCCACGGCATGAAGGCGACCAACACATTCCGCCCCAGCGCCAAATCTCCACGATCGGTGGAAGGCCCGTCAGCAATGATATCGCCAGCTTTGACCTCATCGCCAACATGCACCAGCGGACGCTGATTGATACAGGTGTTTTGATTGGAACGCTGGAACTTGCGCAGATTATAGATATCGACACCGGACTTTGACGGATCCACTTCCTCGGTGGCCCGGATCACGATCCGGGTGGCATCGACCTGATCGACAATCCCGGTGCGCCGCGCCACGATGGCAGCCCCCGAATCCCGGGCCACGATCTCTTCCATACCGGTGCCGACAAAGGGCGCATCGGCCTGCAACAAAGGCACCGCCTGACGTTGCATGTTGGAGCCCATCAACGCCCGGTTGGCATCGTCATTTTCCAAAAACGGAATGAGCGCGGCGGCCACCGAAACCAGCTGTTTGGGCGACACATCGATATATTCCACCATCTCCGGCGGCACTAGATGCACATCCCCGCCATGACGGCAGTTGACCAGCTCATTGACAAAGGCCCCTTCTTCGTCGAGCTCGGCATTGGCCTGGGCAATATAATGCCGGGTTTCTTCCATCGCCGAGAGATAGCGCACCTCATCGGTCACCTTCCCATCCTTGACCCGGCGATAAGGACTTTCGATAAAGCCATATTTATTGACCCGGGCAAAGGTCGCCAAGGAATTGATCAGACCGATATTCGGCCCCTCCGGCGTCTCGATCGGACAAATCCGGCCATAATGGGTGGGATGCACATCGCGCACCTCAAACCCCGCCCGCTCACGCGTAAGCCCTCCAGGGCCAAGCGCCGACAGCCGCCGTTTGTGGGTGATTTCCGACAGCGGGTTGGTCTGGTCCATGAATTGCGAAAGCTGTGACGAGCCAAAAAACTCCCGCACCGCCGCCGCTGCCGGTTTGGCATTGATCAAGTCCTGCGGCATCACCGTGTCAATATCCACCGAGCTCATCCGCTCTTTGATCGCCCGCTCCATCCGCAACAGGCCAACCCGATACTGATTTTCCATCAGCTCCCCAACCGAGCGCACCCGGCGGTTGCCCAGATGGTCGATATCATCGATCTCACCACGGCCATCACGCAAATCCACCAGCGTTTTGATCACCGCCAAAATATCTTCCTTGCGCAAGGTGCGGACGGTGTCGGGCACATCGAGCTGGAGCCGCATATTCATCTTGACCCGGCCCACCGCCGACAGATCATAGCGCTCCGGATCGAAAAACAGCTGATTGAACAAGGTTTGAGCCGCTTCCGGCGTTGGCGGTTCCCCTGGACGCATCACCCGGTAAATGTCCAACAAAGCTTCCGCCGTGGAATTGTTCTTGTCCGCCATCAGCGTATTGCGGATGAAAGCTCCGCGGTTGATATGGTCGATATCAAGCACCGGAATCCGCTTCACCTTGGCTTCACGCAAGGTTTCCAGCAATTCCGGGGTGATCTCTTCGCCGGCCTCACCATAAATGATGCCGGTTTCCATATCCACCAAATCTTCGGCAAGATAGTTGCCTATCAGCTCCTCATCGCCGACCAGCAATTCTTTAAGCCCGGCTTCGGCAAGCTTCTTGATCGCTCGCGGTGTGACCTTCCTGCCCGCCTTGATCACCACCTCGCCAGTCTTGGCGTCGATCAAATCCCTGGCCGGCTTCATGCCCCGCAAACGCTCCAAATTGGCGGGAATTTTCCAGCCCTTGGACGACCATTTGAAGTCATAACGCTCATAAAAGGTGGCCAGGATCTCCTCGTCATCGAGCCCCAAGGCATAAAGCAGGGTTGTGACCGGCAATTTCCGGCGCCGGTCGATCCGCACATGCACAATATCTTTGGCATCGAACTCGACATCGAGCCAAGAGCCCCGATAGGGAATAATCCGCGCCGCAAACAGCAATTTGCCACTGGCGTGAGTGCGCCCCTTGTCATGATCAAAAAACACCCCCGGCGAGCGGTGCATTTGCGACACGATCACCCGTTCAGTGCCATTGATGATGAAAGTCCCATTATCTGTCATGAACGGAATATCGCCCATGAAGACGTCCTGTTCCTTGACATCTTTGATGGTGCGGGCGCCGGTTTCCTCATTAATATCGAAAACGATCAACCGCAAAGTCAGCTTCAGCGGCGCTGCATAGGTCATGTCACGTTGCTGACACTCTTCAACGTCATATTTGGGCGGCTCGAACGAATATTTGACAAATTCGAGCTGGGCGCGATCCGAAAAGTCTTTGATTGGGAAGACCGAATTGAAGACCGCCTGCAATCCTTCATCAGGACGCCCGCCTTCCGGTTCCTTGACCATCAGAAAATCATCATATGAGCGTTTTTGAACCTCGATAAGGTTCGGCATTTCCGCCACTTCGGTGATGCGGCCGAATTTCTTACGGATTCGTTTCCGACCCAAATAGGTTTGCGCCATGTGCCACTCTCGCCTGTCTATTTGCTTACCCATGACTGGGTGATTTCATCTGCCTGATCAAATTGGGCTGGAGAACAATGCGGCTTACAAGCTCCCCCCTATTGCATTGCCGCCTCTAAGGTCCCCGGTCACCCTCTCAACCTCTTTCTCTTAGAAGACCAAGGCCCCTTTGGCCTTCGTTCGTATATCGTTCACCCCCCCTTCAGAGGGATAAGGAAAACATGGAAGGGGCAATGACAAATACCTCCGGTATTGAATTTTTTCTCCTTCAAATCCCCTCCCAATGCGTTCACCCCCAATATGCCAAAACTTCATCTATTGCGATCTCTGCCCACTGTGTTACAATGTTTCATAACCGCCCAACATTCAGCCTATCCCGTGATCTCACATGATCACAAGCCCGCCACTGTGTTTCTTCCCTTAAGGACAACCATCTTTCGGAAGATTTAAAGAGAAAATAGCAAGAAGTGACGGCATATCGCACCTCTAAAACACCAAGAACGGCCTCCCCAAACACCCCCTAGCACAATTTGGAATACATTGCGCCAACGAGACTGTTTGGGAACACCGCATATATTATGAAGTTTGCCGGAAAACCTTTCCACCACATCACGGACATGGCTTTGCATATGTGGTCATTTTTCCTCTCTGCTAGGTCTGAATGTCATGTCCATGAATTGCAA
>WGBT01000057.1 GCA_015494185.1 Hyphomicrobiales bacterium
GCCGGGGGCTGGTCCGGTGGTGCTTTCAGAAGCTTTGGCCGCTTTTGCGCCTTATCCGTTTATTGTCGAAGAGCAAGGACGTTTCGTCTTGGTCGAGGAGGCGGCGGCAGAGGGGGAGGAGGCGAAAGCGAAAGCTCAGGCTGCTCCGTTTGGCCGGCTGACCGCCTTTCACGGTCAGATGGGAATGTATGTTCGCGCGCTCAGTTACATGATGAGTCATGGGGGGGATGGGTTGCGGCAAGCTTCCGAGGATGCGGTGTTGAACGCCAATTATGTGCGTGTTGGGCTGCGTGAGGAGCTTTCACAACCCTTTGGCGACAGAATCTGTATGCATGAAGTATTGTTTGATGACCATTTTTTGCAGGATACCGGCATCACCACGCTTGATTTCGCCAAAGCCATGATCGATGAGGGCTATCATCCCATGACGATGTATTTTCCGTTGGTGGTGCATGGCGCGATGTTGATCGAGCCCACAGAATCGGAATCGAAAGCCGAGCTTGACCAGTTCATTGCCGCCTTGCAGAACCTGGCCAAGCGCGCCAAGGCAGGCGAGGCGGACTTTTTCAAGGCAGCTCCCCGTTTTGCGCCCCGCCGCCGCCTCGATGAGACACGGGCTGCCCGAAAACCCGTGTTACGCTGGCAGGCTGCGGCAAAGTCTCCAAAGGCCGAAGCGGCGGAATAGGGAGGCTCTGTCGCTTGAGGAGCTGTTGTCATCGCTCAGCTTGGGGAGTGACATTGCCAAGCTTTATGTCTTTTTGCTTTCTTGATGAAGCCGTCAATGCGTGTTTGATCAGTGCGTGTGCTCGATGACTTTGGGCAGCGTATCTTTGAGCTCGTGGAGGGAGAGCTTCGACAAATCTTTGGCAATCTCTTCAACGATCATTGATTTCACGGTATCGGGTAGACTTTGCCGCAGATCGCCCAACATTTGCGGCGCGGCGATGATGATGAGATGGTCGAAGCTGCCTTTTTGCCGTTCGGCTTCCAACAAATCGGCGACCCGGTGGGCCAGTTTGCGCTTTTCTTCGCGATGGGGGTCACTGGGGGGTTCCATGGCATGACGTCCCATACCAACCCGGTCGAAACTGCGGCCAGGCCGGTCACTGTTGATCTCGCTGTTGGCCAGATTCTCGCCCACAAGGTCGGCGCCTAAAACGCTTTCATAGCCTTTTTTCGGGCCAGCATTGACAAGCAGGCGTGCACGGCTGCCATCGGCCAGCAAGATCCATGTCGTTTTGTGTTTCATCACTTACTCTCCTTCACGGTAGGCTATACCAGCGGCCTTCACCTTGACGATACCGTTCAATTAACGCCAAAAATTCAAAAGGATACGAGAAACGTCGGCAGTCAATGAAAAATACCGCTGGTATTACTCGAAGAGATTTGGGAAACATCATCGGACTTGACAAGCCTGCTCCGGCATAACGGGCGGCTTGCTCATCACTTCACACAGTCGCCCGCCAATCAATGCCAACCCATATCAGTTCTTGCAGAAAGGGCGGTTTTTGACGTATAGAACCGGTTTGAGCGACCCCAATGAAAATATACGAAATCAGAGCACGCTGTTGTCTTTGCCACGGTTTTCGCAACGGTTTCCCCATCGCCATTTTTTGTCGATCGAGGGGCTGAAGCGCACGGAAATTCTCAATCTTCTGGATTTGGCCGATCACTTTGCCGATGCCAACCGGCGGTCTTCGGACTTGACGAAATCCTTGAGCGGGCGGACCCAGATCAATCTCTTCTTTGAAGCCTCAACACGCACGCAAAGCTCGTTCGAGCTGGCGGGCAAACGGCTTGGCGCCAATGTCATGAACATGTCGGTGAAGGGCTCTTCCATGAAAAAGGGGGAAACCCTGATCGATACCGCCATGACTTTGAACGCCATGCGCCCTGATATTCTGGTGGTTCGCCATCATGCGGCAGGGGCGGCTGAATTATTATCGCAAAAAGTGAGCTGTTCGGTCATCAATGCCGGTGACGGCGCTCACCAGCATCCGACGCAGGCTTTGCTCGATGCGCTGACGATCCGCCGTAACAAGGGCCGGGTTGAAGGGCTGACCGTGGCCATTTGCGGCGATATTCTGCATTCCCGGGTGGCGCGTTCCAATATCTATTTGTTGAACTTGCTGGGGGCGCGTGTTCGTGTGGTCGCTCCCTCCACGCTGTTGCCCCCGCATGCCGACCGGCTTGGCGCTGAAGTTTTCACTTCCATGAAAGAAGGCTTGAAAGATGCCGACATCATCATGATGCTGCGGCTGCAGCTGGAGCGCATGAACGGCGCGTTTGTCCCCTCAACCCGGGAATATTATTATTTCTTTGGGCTCGATTACAAAAAACTCAAACTCGCCAAGCCGGATGCGCTGGTGATGCATCCCGGGCCGATGAATCGCGGTGTTGAGATTTCCTCTTCGGTGGCTGACGATACCCGCAGTGTCATTCAGCAACAGGTCGAAATGGGGGTGGCGGTGCGTATGGCAGTGCTCGAGGCGCTGGCCGGAAATTGCAGCGGGGATGAGGGTGAGATATGAGCGGGTTTTCACCAATCGTCATGACAGCGGCGGAAGCGGGAAAGCCGGTTGCGCTGGTCAATGCCCGGCTTGTCGACCCGAAATCCGGCTTGGATGAAGCCGGCGGCTTGATAATCGAAAAGGGGCTGATTGCCGATTTCGGCCCCCATCTGTTTCGCCCCCCCGAAGGGGACAACGAAAATCTTGCAATTGTCGATTGCGGCGGGGATATGCTCTGCCCGGGCCTTGTTGACATGATGGTGTTTGCCGGCGAGCCCGGTTACCGCCACCGTGAATCCCTCAAATCGGCCGGGATGGCCGCCGCGGCTGGGGGGGTGACCACGCTGATCTGTATGCCAAACACCAAACCGGTGATCGATGACGTTGCGCTGGTGGATTTCATCAAACGCCGCGCCCATGATACCGGCTTCGCCCATGTCCATACCATGGCCGCCCTGACCAAGGGGCTCAAAGGGGAGGAGCTTTCTGAGATCGGGCTTTTGTGTGATGCGGGCGCGGTGGCCTTCACCAATGCCTATTCGAGCGTCATGAACGCCCAGTTGATGCGCCGGATCCTGGCTTATGCCAAGGATTTCGACGCGCTTGTCGTTCATTATACGGAAGACCGTGATCTGGCCGGCAATGGGGTGATGCATGAAGGGGAGGTGTCCAGCCGGCTTGGCTTGCCGGGCATTCCGGTCGAGGCGGAAACCATCATTTTGGAACGGGACATGCAGCTTGTTGAAATGACAGGGGCGCGTTATCATGCTGCACTGCTTTCGGCGGCTCGCTCGCTTGATATCATTGCCTCCGCCAAGGCCCGGGGGCTGCCGGTGAGCTGTGGGGTGTCGATCAATCATCTAGCCCATAATGAAAACGATATCGGCCCCTATCGCACCTTCTTCAAAGTGAAGCCACCGCTGCGCACCGAAGAGGATCGCCGCGCGCTGATTGCAGGCGTCAAAAGTGGCCTCATCGATGTTGTCGTCTCGGCCCATGATCCCAAAGATGCGGATGTGAAACGCCATCCCTTTGCTGAAGCTGCGGATGGAGCGATTGGGGTGGAGACGCTGTTGCCGGCCCTGTTGCGTCATTATCATAATCAAGAGCTGAGTCTGCCGGAGCTGCTGCGGCCTGTGACCTGCAATCCTGCTGCCTTGTTGGGGCTTGAAACCGGCGAGATTGCCAAAGGCAAACCGGCGGATTTGACCCGTGTCGATCTTGACGTGCCCTGGTCGGTCAACCCTGAAGAGCTGCATTCCAAATCGAAAAATACGCCCTTCGACAATCAACAGATGCAGGGGCGGGTTGTGGCCACCTATCTCGCCGGCCGCCAAGTCTTCCCATTTGTTGAGCCAGCCGAGGGCGAGGGGGCGCGGTAGCTGAGAGGGCCGTGGCCAAAAGACGGCAAGCCGAGGGGGCAAGGGGGGAGGAGGCAGGAGACAAAGAGAGCCAAGGGATAAAGGCTTGGTTTTCCCCAAAAGCCAATGCCCCCAAAGCCAATGATTGTCCGGTTTCTTTTTCCCAATCAAGAGTTCCTCCACAGCTTCCAGAAGGGGAATTTGGCGGGGGGCTGATTTTCTATGTTTAGCGCTTGTTCGGGAGCTTCTTTTGCGGATTGAAGGACTTCGATGGTCTCTGTTTCCTCAAGGGGCTGCGTTTCCTCAAGAGCATCAAGAGCTGGGGCCATTGCCATTTACCCGCGCATGCCCTCATCATATTGCGCCTTGAGGTAAGCCAGAACGGCATCATTCTGCCCTTCCTCCCAAAGCTCGTCCAAGGGCGGCTTGAGGGGATTGCCAGAAAGGTCAAGCCTTGGCTGAGCGGGATCGTCATGATCCGTATCGATACCTCGCAACCCATCTGCCAATAGTCCGATTTCCGGCGGCAGGCTGGTCAGTTGGTTGCCCTCCACATCCAGCTCTTTAAGCTGGGCCAGCTGCCCGATTTCTGGCGGCAGAGCCGTCAGCATGTTGCCATCCACATTTAGCTCTTCAAGCTGGGTCAACTGCCCGATTTCCGGCGGCAGGGCGGTCAGCTGGTTGCTACTCACATACAGCCCTTTAAGCTGGGTGAGCTGCCCGATTTCCGGTGGCAGGCTGGACAGCTGGTTGCCCCCCACATCCAGCTCTTCAAGCTGGGTGAGCTGCCCGATTTCCGGTGGCAAAGCGGTCAATTGGTTCGCAGTAACAACCAGCCTTTTGAGTTGGGGCAGATAGCCGATTTCTGCTGGCAGATCGGTCAGATCGAGAGCATACAAAGACAGCGTGTTTTCACCCTGCCGTTTGGCGGCGGTGATGGTCTCCCACACCTCGCGTCGCGTGTTGCTCTGGCCAGGCTGGCGCGTAATCCATCTTTGCCCAAGCGCGTCCCAAAACTGATCGACGGCTTCATAGGCCGCCTTGGTGCCCGCAAAATCATGGATGAAAGCGGCCACCGCATCAATATCACCAAGCTCTTGAACCTGTTGCCAAATTTGGGCGCCTTCGGTTTCTTTTCTTTGCTGTTCTTCTTGCCATCTCTGGCGTTGTTCTTCGTGCTGCAGTTGTTTGATTTTGGCGGCGATCTTTTGCTCAATATTTTGGGACAGCTGGCTTTCTGGATATTGCTGGGCAAAGCGCCGGGCCGCTTCCAGGTCGGGATTTTTCAGCAACTGCGCATAAGCCTCGTAAATCTCTCTCATGGGGGAAGACGTCTGTTGCGCGTTTCCTTGCGCCTTTGGCTCATCAGATGCATCGCTCATGGATCAAGATTTCTCCTGCACTGTCATGATTGTCATGACTGAAGCGGCGGTGATATTGCACGGTCTATTGATACACCAAAGGGCTGCCGGAGCGTCAAGTGACAACTGCAATGGTTCTGCGTCAGCATTGCCGCTTGGCATCATGGGAGAATGGATGCCTCAACGTTGATTGACAGGGCAATGTTAACAGGGCAATGGCTGACCCAGCCTTTGAAGTTTGTGTTCGCAAATTTTTGTGCCCAACCCTGTCAAAGGGTGACATCAGTGA
>WGBT01000058.1 GCA_015494185.1 Hyphomicrobiales bacterium
CGGTTCGTAACGTGCGCCGTGATGGCATGGACCTGCTGAAACGGCTGGAAAAAGATCACGAAATCGGCAAGGATGAGCAACATATGCAGGGCGAAAAAGTCCAAAAGCTGACCGATGCGATGATCAAGGAAATCGATGACTTGCTTGAACACAAAGAAGCAGAAATCATGCAGGTCTAATCTGTTGCAAACGGGGAAAAGCATATTGGGGCCGTGCATATGGTCGATGTCTCCCAATAGCCGGTAAGCCGGCGGGAGGCGGTGGCGGCGTGATATGAGGGGTTTGCGTGCAAGCGGAAAGTGAAGGCTATGGCCTTAGGCAATGGAATCCCGCAACTGGATCGGGTGGCACGGGCGGCACGGGCGGCATCTGACAAGGGGGGGGCTGATCGGAAGCCGTCTGGCAGCGGGCCATGGCCTGCGCATGTTGCCATGATCATGGCTGGCAATGAACATTGGGCAAGGGCACAGGGGCTTGATCCAACAGCTGGTTGGCAATGCGGCGCTGCCAATATCTTTGTCTTGGTTGATCTTGCTGTTAAGTGGCAAATTCCCTATTTGAGCCTGTTCGATGCCGATGCTGCTTGTGGTAACAGCAAGGCGCAGAAACTGCTTATAACACGGGTGTTTGATACCGGATTACAAGCCCTGCATGACAAGCGGGTTGCGGTTCGGATGATTGGGGACCGCAGATCCCTGTCTCCAGGAGAGCTGGGGCGGATCCTTGCCGCAGAACGGTTGACGGCCACCAATGACCAGTTGCGGCTGAGTCTTGCGGTCAATTATGACGGCCGTTCGGAAATCGTTCGCGCCGCCCGTCGATTGGCGCAGCAGTTGACCTGTGGCGAGCAAAATGCTCGCCCTCATAAGGGCCAAACGCTCAATGAAACCCAGCTTTCGGACAATCTCGATACGGGGGGAATGCCAGATCCTGACCTTGTGATTCTCACCGGTGGTCGACAGCACCTTGGCAATAGGTTGCTTTGGCAATCGGCCTATGCCGAGTTTGCTTTTTTTGAGGTCGATTGGCCTGATTTTGGACGCCGGGAATTTCAGCAGGCCCTGGCCGATTTTCAACAGCGGGACCGCCGCTTTGGAGGCCGCCCAGCCAAGTCGAGTGCATGATCAAGATCCAGATGAGCAATCCAAGAGCCAGATGACCAATAAAGTGCCGCAGCATCCAAAAGATTTGCAAAAATCAGCAAAGCTGGATCATGCTGGGGAGGAGGGGGGCAAGTTCTCTTCCAAGCCCTTCCGTAAGACAGTGAATGAAACCTTGCTGCGTGTCGTGGTAGGGCTCATTTTGGCCGTGATTGCCGCAGCGGCCTTACTTGCCGGGCACGCCTCCTTTGCGCTTTTACTTGTCGTTGTAGCTTTAGCAATGGCCTGGGAATGGGGAGGGATCGTTCGCGATCATGACGATCTGCTGCTTTTGGGCTTGCATTTTCTGGCAACGATCGGGGTCGGCTATGGTTTTTATGTGCAAGCTTATGGGCTTGGCTTTGCAACGCTGTCAGGGGCTGTGCTTTTGGGGGGGCTCTTGCGCCGCCATGCCGCGCATCTTGTGTGGTCTTTGCTGGGCTTTTTCTACACTTCGGCGCCATTGGCGGCTTTGCTCGTGCTCAACAGTGATCCCAATTACGGGACTTTGGCGGTGGCTTATCTGGTGATCATTGTGGCTGTGACCGATACCGGCGCCTATTTTTCTGGCCGCGGCTTCGGGGGGCCTAAACTGGCGCCGAAAATTTCGCCGAACAAAACCTGGTCAGGCTTTTTGGGGGGCGTTGGGCTGGCGGGTGCTGCAGGCTTTGCGGTGGCTCATTTTGCCAAGCTTAACGCGCCTGAAATTTTGGCACTGATCAGTCTTGGGCTGGCAGGGGTGTCACAACTGGGCGATTTGTTTGAATCCTATGTCAAGCGCCGTTTTGGGGTCAAGGATTCCAGCCGACTGATTCCTGGACATGGGGGGGTGATGGATCGTTTTGATGGTTTGACTTTTGCCGCCATTGCTGCTGTCGTGAT
>WGBT01000059.1 GCA_015494185.1 Hyphomicrobiales bacterium
CGCACCCAAGCAACCTCGGTGGCTCCCGAGGCTCCAGGCGCGCTTGTGGTGGCCGCAAGCGGTTTCATCCCTTGCAAAATTTGGGAAAATGCCCTGTCATGGAAAGTAAAGACGGCTCCATCCCAAGTCTGTGATGTCAAGCGCAAGAACTTTCACATTTTTAAGCGTGTGTCCTGGCGCAAAATCGGAGGCCACTTTTGCTGAACACTCATCAATATTTTTAAGCGTGTGTCCTGGCGCAAAACCGGAGGCCACTTTTGCTTGAACACTCATCAATATTTTTAAGCGTGTGTCCTGGCGCAAAACCGGAGGCCACTTTTGCTGAACACTCATCAATATTTTTAAGCGTGTTCCGAGCGCAAAACCGGAGGCCACTTTTGCTGAACACGCTTGTTTCCCCCCGAAGCGAAAGGCTGCAAATGGCAGCCCTTCATTGCTATTGCTTCTGCTCAGGCGTAAGATGCCGTTTGATGAAGGCGGCGGCACGGCGGCTGGCGTCTTTGGCAGCCAGATCATCGGCAAAGGTGCGCAAATGAGGGGCTTTGAAGTCGAAGCCGCGCCCAACGGCGGGATAGATGATCAGGCGCACATCACGCCCCGCAGCCTTCATCGCCAAAACCCCGGTTTCGATTGAACGCCGCCTTTGATATTGTTCCAGCTCGCCAATGAAAATCAGGGTGGGGATGGTCAGCTTGTCGACCTCACTGGCATAGCGGTAGACCTGATCGGGTTCCGGGGCGGCCGGGTTCTGCCAGTGCGGATAATAGCCGATATAGCAAGCAACCTGCTTGTTCTGGCGGCCAAAGCTGACGGCCGATTTGAGCGCGTAATAGCCGCCGCGGGAAAGGCCGCCGATGCAAATTTTGTCGCCTGCAACATCTGGCTGGTTCAATAAGGCATCAACACCAGCATCAAAATCAGCTTCTGTGGCTGGTAAATGTTCAACCGGATAGTTGGCAAGGAAACGGGCGCCATAAAGATCGGGCAGTAAAACCACCAGCCCGCGGGCCGCCAAACGCCGCGCCACCAACGGATCGAAGCCGCGCCGCCCATGGCTCAACAGCAGTCCGGGATAGCGGCCGGCTTTCTTGGGCCGCACCAACAGAGCTGTCACCTCTGTATTGTCATTTGGATTGCGATAGGTGATCTTGCGCGAGATGGTTTGATAATTTGCTACAGACTCGATCTGTCCACGCTCATACCAGTCCGCTGTCAACCAGAATTTTTCCGCCATTGGCCGCTTGTCGACGGGTGGATTGAGGGGCCGCGCCGGGCCGGTATCGGCGGCGGTCAACGACGGGGCTGACTGTACGGTTTCGGGTTTTGGCGCGGCAGCCGGCCGCTTGGCAGGTGCTGGCGTATCTGTTCCGCTGCCACGCCGTACACTCCCTTGAGCCATAGCGGATGTGACGGCCATATTGGCGGCCAACAGCACAGCGCCAATTCCCATAAAGATGACCGGCAGATTTGCTGCAATCTTGTTCTTGTCCATTTTGAACATTATTTCCTTCCCCCCTATCTACTATCTGTGACGTCATAGCCGAGCTGAGTGATGGCCTTGCGGATTTGCGCCGGTGAAACACGATCCGCCTGATAGCGCACCGTGATGGTTTTGGCCTGCGGGTCTCCGGTGACATCCTCAACCCCTTCAACCATGCGCAGCCCTAATTTGATGGCGCTGACACAGCCCATGCAGTGGATGCCAGGCACATGAAACGTGATGGTTTTCAAGTTTTTTTCAGGTTCGGTTGATGGGGCCGACGACATCGCCGTTGCCCGGCGCGGGCCTTTCAACAACCGGCCGCCAAAGGAGTTGGCGAGAACGGAACTCACACTGGCCGCCATGGCAATCATGGCCCAGGCCGGATGCACCACCCCGGTTGCCGCCAGCGGTACCCCAACACCGTTGAAGAAAAAGGCAAGCCAAAGATTTTGCACCGTCTTGCGATAGCTTGCAGCGCCGATCTCCCGGGCGTCCAACACCGCTGAGACCCGATTGCCAATCAAGATCACATCAGAGGATTCAATGGCAATATCGGTGCCCGCGCCAATGGCGATGCCGACATCGGCCTGCATCAAAGCGGGCGCATCATTGATGCCATCGCCGACCATGGCTACCCGGGCGCCCTGACGTTGCAGATCGCGGATGAGCGCCGCCTTACCCTGTGGCAGCACTTCGGCCTTGACGTGAGATTCGTCGATGCCGGCAGCGCGGGCAATGGCAAGCGCTGTGCGGCGATTGTCGCCGGTCACCAGCAACGGCACAAGCCCTTGCGCTTTCATCTCGTAAATAGCCTGCGCGGCGTCAGGTTTGAGGGCATCGGCAATGGCGATCACCCCAGCCACTTCGCCATCAATTGCCACGACAATGGCGGTTTGCGCCTGTTTCTCATAGTCCTCGAGCACGGGCTGTATCGCTGCCGTTTCAATGCCCTCTGTCTTGAGAAAACGCACCGTGCCAACTAAAATCCGGCGCCCCTCCACGTGGCCCTTAACCCCCGCCCCCGTCACGGAATGAAAATTCTCGGCCTCAGGCAAGGAAAGCTTGTTTTGTTCGGCCGCCTGAACAATGGCCCGCGCCAGCGGATGCTCGGAGAGGTTTTCAACCACCGCGCTCAAGCGCAAAATCTCAGCCCTGTCATAGCCCTTGACAGCCGTGACCGCTCGCACCTCGGGTTTGCCTTCGGTGATCGTTCCGGTCTTGTCCAGTACGATATGAGTAATGTCCTTGAGAATCTGAAAGGCTTCACCAGAGCGGATCAAAATGCCGCGTTCCGCCGCCATGCCGCCGCCGCGAATAAGCGCCAACGGGGTGGCCATGCCAAGCGCACAAGGGTAGCCCATGACCAGCACGGTCACAGCCGCATAGATGGCGCGCACCCAGTGCGGTTCCACCGTCCAGTGCTCCAGTGACAGGGCGTCCACCAGCGGACCCCAAAACAGCAGCGCTGCAAGGGAGATCATCAGAACGGCCGGCACATAATGCTGCAATACCTTATCAACAAGGACGATAATCCCGGGCTTCATGGCCTTGGCTTCTTCGACATGACGGGCGACCTGGCGCAAGAAACTGTCTTCACCGGTGCGGGTGACTTCAACCAGCAATGTGCCCGTCTGGTTGACACTGCCACCGATCACCTCCGCGCCTTCGGCTTTTTCCGCTGGCAACGGCTCCCCGGTCACCAGCGCTTCATTGACCGCACTACGCCCCTCGATCACGCGCCCATCCACCGGGATCCGCTCACCGGGACGAATCCGGACCCAATCGCCAACCACGACCTCTTCAATTGCGATTTCGCTTTCTACACCATCGCGGACAACGCGCGCGGTGGCCGGTTGCAGCGCCAGCAATTTGCGCACGCTTTCCGACGCCTTGGTGCGCACCATCATCGAAATATAGCCGGACAACAGATGATAGGTGGTCAGGAATACCACGACACCGAAAAAGTCGACCGCAGGAAAGCCTACAAAACCGTACCAGTTAAGAAACGGCACCGGCGAGCCGAGCACGCCGCCGATATAGGCGCCAATGGCGCCAACGGAGAGCAAGACATGCTGATTGGTAATGCCGCGCCGGGCAGCGCCCCAAGCCATGCGAATGATGCGCCGCCCGTTCCAAAGGAAGACATAGGTTGCCAAGGCCCAGGCCGTCCAGGCGTGCCAATCCTGCATCTGCCACAGCCCCAGCCACATCGCCGACATGGCCGCAAACAGGGTAAGCGCACAGGCTGCCGCCGAAATCAGATCACGCCATTCCTCCCGTGCGGCCTTGCGCTGCTCATCAAAGGCCGCCACCTTGCGCGGATCGCGGATGATAAATCCCAGCGCGCGCATGGTATCCTTGATCGCCGTGGGCGTAGTTTGATCGGCCTGGTAATGAACCAGCGCCTCTTCATGGGCCAGCGACACATGCACTTCCTGAATGCCGCGTTCTCTGCTCAGCGCCTTCTTGATGGAATTGGCGCAGAAGGAACAGCTCATGCCGCCGATTTTCAATTGCAGCGTCTTAAGCCGGCTGTCCCCCTCATTGGGCACGGAACTATGGGAAATATCTGCAACAGAGGTCATGTTGGTGTCCTCCTCTTGGGCTTTTCCTCAAGGTGTTGGTTTGCGCAGCCCCTCATAAAGCCCCCAACTCTCAAGCCCCCAAACGCTTCAAAAGCGCCTCGGCAATGAAGATGTCATCGCGCCCGTCAGCGCTTTTGATTGCCAGCATATGGCTTAGAAACATTGCCGGCCCAGTCCGAAACAGGGGATCGGTCATCCGCCATTGCCCCTTGTCAAAGCGAACTTCGCCAGCAAAGACCGGGGCAATGCCGGTTTGTTCGGGACGCGGAAGGATGGGATGAGCGAAATGGGCCGCGGGATGTTGTTTGCGGTATTTCTCGCTGACCAAGCCCAGCGGGCTGCCCCGCAACAGGCCTGAGCGGATGATGGCGCCTTCAAAGAAACGGGGATAAAGCTTTGCAGCCTGAGCTTTTGTCTTCGCAGGACCATACCAGCGCATGGCGTTCAAGGCCGCGACAACTGCACCTGCGGTTTTTGGCGTATAAGCTATTGTTCCAGCATCTTTTGCGTTGCGGAAAACCGCAAGATCCGGCTGCCACAGGGGCATCAACTGCGCCTGATAGCGCTCTGCCGCCAGCTCGATCAAACCTTGATCCTGCAAGATCCGGCCAGCTTCCGTAAGGCCAAAAATCGACAGCGCAATATCTGAAAGGGACGGCTGTGCCTCAAGGCTTTGTAAAGCCTTCGCATATTGGCGGATCTGAGCAAGCGCCTTGGCCTTGGCGGCGTCCTCCTTGGTAATCAGTGCATAACGCCCAAGGGCTGCAATCGCTATCGCCCTATCGCCGGCACGGGTGGGCGGCAATTTTTGCATGGCGGCAAAAGCCTGATCCGCCAACTGCGCCGCCTGAGCCGGTTGGGTCAAATCGCGATAGGCTTGATGCCAGTAGTCTGTGCGCGTGCTGGTGGCTGCGAGCTTGAAACTGGCCGCCGCCCATAACACCGCAGCCTGATCGCGTGGTTTTGGAGAGCTGAACCGTCCATCCGCCATGCGCGGTGCAAACAGTCCCTGACTGTTGCGCAACCGGGACATCAGTGCCTTTGCCATGGTCCGTGCTTGAGGCAGCATCATCAAGGCGGCAATCTTGTTTTCCGGCAGATCGTGGAACTGCAAATGAAACTCGGGCGAGGTGATCTTCAGCAAGGCCCAAGCCTGCACCCCCGGATCCAGGGTGCGGTCAAAACTGCCGGTTTTCCAGCGCAATGTTTCCGGTTTGGCAAAATCCGGCCTGCCGGCAAATTCCGGCTTGGCCGCGCGATAAAGTACCCCGACAATGCCCATGTCCGGCATTGGCGGACGGGTGACATAACCAGCACGCCGCAACCAGTCATCGCGCTCATAGGGGGAGAAAATCAGCTTCTCGCCAAGGCCCGAAAACATCACCGCATTGGCCAGATTGCTCAGCGCTGCGTAATAGGTCGCAGGTTTGACGCTTTCTGCATCATAGTGAAATGAGCCGGGCGAATCAGCATGTGCAGTTGCTCCCGGTGCGAGGATGGACATGATGGACAGGGCGCCCGCCATCATCAGGGTTTTTCTTAACGTGGTTCGTGCAGTTTGGGTCATGACTAGCCTCCAGTTTAAGCCTCCAGATTGACAAACAGGGCGAAATAGATCGACCACAGGCCTAAAGCGACAAACAGAACCCCAGTCCAAAACGGCAACCGTTTCGACAAGGCCGCAAAACGATCCAACAGGGCGCGGGCAGAGGGAAACAAAACAGCAACCGCCAATGGTAATGACAGGGCCATCCCAAACAGGGCCAGAGAAATGAATCCGGTCAGCATATTGGCGCCAGCACTCAGCGCGGTGTTCCCCAAAAGCGCAAAGATCAAAGGAGCGGCGCAAGCAGGAATATTCAATCCGAAGAAAACCCCCAACCCGATACTGGCCGGAACCCCAGAAATCCGCTCCAGACGCAGACCGATAGTGCGCGATAAAACATCGCCTTTCCCGATCAGATAAATGGCGCCCAGCCCCAGATAAATGGCCCCCAACAGCAGCCAGCCGCCACGCTGCATCTGCAAAAACAGACCGCCAAGCAGCGCCGCACTGGCCCCCAACAGGCCGATAAAGACCGCACGCGAAATCATGAAGACCAATGTCTGCGACAGTTTAAAAGCGGCGGATTTGCCCTCGATATATTTGATGAACAGCAGCGTCGAGCCAATCGAACATGGCTCCACAAAGCCAAACAAGCCAAAACCGATGGGCAACAGGAAAAGGTTGAAAAAATCAGCTTCGATCATAAAAACAGCCCATGACAATTGATGGTGATGAATTGCAATTGCGATGGGCTTACTGTGCATTCCGTACTATGATACGGAGTCAAGCCCTAAACGAGGGCCAACAAGAACGAACAAGAAAATGTGAACAGCTCGCAAAGGAAGACACACCACAATAAGATAAGAGATAAACCTATTGCTATGATGATCAGACACGCCCCGCACAAGCCCCATTGTCCCTCCAAGCCAGCCTTCTGGTGAAAAGGAAGCGAGCTTTCAGTAATCAGATGAAATGCTGAAAGGCGTAATGTATAAAAAACATAAAAATTGCCGCCCCAAACTTGGTTCTTGCATTCCATGGTAAGCCTTTTTTACATTGTCATAAGGAATGGGATAAAGTGATAAAAGGAAGGCCCTGCTGGGAGAAGAACCATGCGAATTGGCGAAGTGGCTACAGCTGCCGGTGTGGGCGTGGAGACCATCCGGTTTTATGAACGCAAAGGCTTGATCAAGCAGCCGCCAAAGCCGGCAAATGGCGGTTTTCGCTCCTATCCCAAAGACACGGTGGCCCGCATTCGATTCGTGCGAAAGGCGCAGCAATTGGGCTTTTCATTGAAGGAAATCGAAGAACTTTTGTCTCTGGTCAGCAATCCATCGAGTGATTGCGCCACCGTGCGTGAGCAGGCCACCAGAAAGCGCCAAGACGTCGATGCCAAAATCGCGCAACTTTTGAGCATTCGCGCCTCGCTCGATCAACTGATCCAAAGCTGCCCCGGCAAGGGCGCCCTCACGCAATGCTCCATCCTCGATGCTTTCGGTGCTGAAGAGTAAGACCAAGGGCCCTTGGTATAAGACCAGAGGTCTTAAATTAAACGGTGAAGATAAAGCCCGGGAACCGTTGGTATTAGGCCAAAATCTGGCCAAGGAAGGCTTGGGTGCGGGGGTGTTTCGGGGCATTGAAAAACTCTGATGGCGGGGCGGTTTCAATGATCTGCCCCTCATCCATGAAAACCACCCGGTCGGCGACCTCGCGGGCAAATCCCATTTCGTGGGTGACCACCAGCATGGTCATCCCATCCCCTGCCAGATCTATCATCACATCGAGCACTTCTTTGACCATTTCCGGATCAAGGGCTGACGTCGGCTCGTCGAACAGCATGATCTTCGGCGCCATGGTAAGCGCTCTGGCAATCGCCGCACGCTGCTGCTGACCACCGGAAAGCTGACCGGGATATTTCTGCGCCTGATCGGGAATCCGCACCCGGGTGAGATATTCCATCGCCCGCGCTTCGGCCTCAGCCCGGTTCATCTTGCGCACCCAAATCGGGGCTAGCGTGCAGTTTTCCAGTATGGTCAAATGGGGAAACAGATTGAATTGCTGGAACACCATGCCAGTCTCACGGCGCACCGCCTCGATCGCCTTCACATCATGGCCAAGTTCGATGCCATCGACCCAAAGCCTCCCCTCTTGATGAGACTCCAGCCGATTGATGCAACGGATGAGTGTCGATTTGCCAGACCCTGACGGCCCGCAAATCACGATCCGCTCCCCCTTTGCCACTTCAAGGTCAATATCCCGCAACACATGAAATCTGCCGAACCATTTGTTGAGCCCGCTGATCTTGATGATCGGCCCATCTGCACTTTCCCGCACCTTGTGATCGCTAACCATGATCCGCCCTTTTGTTCTCCAGCCGGCGCTCGATGAACATCGAATAACGGGACATGGCGAAACAAAATGCCCAGAAAACGAAACCGGCAAACAGATAGCCGCTGATCGGCGTGGTGGGGGCTGACCATTTGGGATCCGTCAGTCCCAGTTGCACAATGCCAAGCAAATCAAACAGCCCAATGATCAACACCAAGGTGGTGTCTTTGAACAGGCCGATGAAAGTATTGACAATGCCTGGAATGACATGGGTCAACGCCTGGGGCAAAACCACCAGCGCCATGGTCTGCGGATAGGACAGGCCCAGCGCCAAGGCGCCCTCATACTGGCCTTTGGGAATAGCCTGAAGCCCCCCGCGCACCACTTCCGCCATATAGGCCGAGGCGAACAGGGCCACCCCGATCAGCGCCCGCAACAGCTTGTCGAAACTCACCCCTTCAGGCAGAAACAACGGCAGCATGACGCTGGCCATGAACAGCACGGTGATCAGCGGCACGCCGCGCCAAAATTCGATGAAGGTGATGGCGAGATATTTGATGATCGGCAATTCCGACCGCCGCCCCAGCGCCAGCAATATGCCAAGCGGCAGCGAAAAACTGATTCCGGTGACCGCCACCACCAGCGTGACCAGCAACCCGCCCCAAAGCTCGGTCTCGACAATACGCAACCCAAACAGCCGCCCGGTCAGCAACCCAAAGGCAACGACCGGAAACACCACAAGCAGAAAAATTGCATTCCATTTTTTAAATGGCAATTTTGGCACGAGCATCGGCACAAGACCAAGCAGCCCCAGCGCAAAGACGAGATCCACCCGCCAGCGTTCCTCGACCGGATAACGCCCATAGATGAACTGCCCGAACTTGGCTTTCACAAAGGCCCAACAGGCCCCGCTGTCGGCTGCCAGACAGGCGGTGCGGTCCTGACCGGTCCAGACCGCATTGATCACGGTGAAATTGATGACCGGCACAAGGATCAAAGCCAGCAGGATGAGCCCGGCTATGGTCAAAAGCGTATTCCAGAGATCGGAAAACAAATTCGCCCGCGCCCAGCCAATCAGCCCGCTTTCACGCAAAGGCGGCGGCCGCGAAGCGGTCAACTGCCGGCGAACAAAATGCACCACTCTTCCCTGAAAGATTTAATCATTCTGCTGGTTTGGTCTTGCGATCATCGCTTGAACGACAAGCTTGGCCAACTTCCCGCATTTTTACGCAAAATGCAATTTCCATTTCCACTTTTAAAGAAAAATTGACCAGCCAACAGAGCTTGGCATCTTCGCTTCATTTATTCGCTTTATTTATTTCAATTTATTGTGAGGAGAAACAGGGGCCGTTTCTGTCCTTACCTTCCATGGTGGCATGGCCTAGCATTTCCCCAACCTTTGTCAAGGGCGCGGCAGCGCCGCGAAGCGTTTTCAACCCTTGACAAAGGTTCAAAGGTTGGGGAAATGCAAAAACGCTCACCATGGAAGGTAAGGACAGGTGCAGGCCAGAAGCCTGTACATATATACTTATACTTACTGGTTGCTGTCAGGCAAACAATACCAAGGGGCCTTGGTATGAAGGATTGATTTTCATAGGCAATCCAAGTTGCATCATTTTCCTTAAGCAGCCTTTGGCACACCTGTCACTCTTTGAGAGTGAGATTGAGAGTGAGATTGGCAGATCAGCCAAATGATCGGCCAAACAGGCGCCAGGTTTGCATGAAGCGGGCATGAATGTGGTTGGGATCGCGGCCAAAGGGCTCAAGCGGGATCCGCACCACCCCATCAGGTGTCATTTTCCAGGGCAACATCATTAAGGCGCGGAACAATGGCAGACTTTTGTGCCAATCCTGAAGAAGCGCCTGATCCAACGGTTTCGACAGTTCAATATGCAGCTCGATATTGTCGATGCTGCGCACCGCAAAGCGGCGCAACTTGATGGCTTTCACCGCACGCCAGTCGATAATGCCAAATCCATCGATGAAAATACCATACTGCCCGGCGCCAATCCGAGCCTTGCTTTTTTCGATCAGCGGAAAGAAATGATAGGCGACCCCGCCAAAGAAGACGGCCAGAACCGCAGCTATCGGCCCCCCTCCCATAAACAGCGCGGCCAAAGCCGCAAGAGCAACGAAGGCACAAACATAAAACCGGAACTCACCGGCATCGCGGCCATAGGCAAAATAAAAGCCTTCCAACCCCTGTGTTGCTTGCCCGGACATCATCCTGAATACTGCTTCCGCTATGCCGCCATCCCTTTCGGCTTTACTCATGTAATCTATAAATCACTCAAATAAACTCCTGTTATCTCCCCTGTTTCTGTCGCTATTTCAGCCACTTTTCTGTCATTGCCCACAAGCGCATCACACTTGCTTTTTATTGCTGCTGCAATCTGGATTGCATCAGGTGTTTTCAGTCCCGGTCCAAATTTTGCCCGTAAATTGGCAACCTGTTCCCAAATCTCCCTATCTACCGCAACCATTTCAATAACACCTGTATCAGAAAGGGATTTACGATAATAATCAGCCAACCGTGGCTTGTCAGATATAAGCGCTCCTGTCAGGACTTCCGACAAGGTTAGTTCACTGGTTACAAGCACAAGCCTATTTTCTGCGAAGGCAGCAAACAAGGCACGAACAGCAGCTATCACTGGTTTCAAGATTGGGTCTGCTTCCTTGTATTTGATCTCTGCGGCATAAATAATAGCATTGGTATCAAGAAAAAGCCGTTGCCCGTCAAATGTCTTTATTTGTCCCATTCGTCTCTCAAAGATTGAACAAACGGAGCAACATCCAGACCATTCCCGCGCGTTCCCTCATAGCGGTCGGCTGCTTCAATGAAATCAAGAGCAGACATTTTTGTTTTGGTTGTATCTGCAATTGTCTCAATGGTCACCCGCACCAAATCATCAGGCGCGATATTTTTACCCCTGATATGCTCTGGTAGTTCTTTCCCCCTGATTTCCAATGTGCGTTTGGTCATTGTGTTCATTATATGAAACCTTGTTGTCTTTACTAAACACCAGCCGCCTAGCTTTCATCTTTGAGCAAATCGGCTAAAACCTCTTCTACCATGCCTTTGCTGACAGCTTCCTCTTGTGACTCTTTAACGTATTGTCAACAATTTATCACGCGCCGCTTCTTGCTGCTGGCGGTCATTTCGCCACCGGCGGTTCCGCCAACGGCGCCGCCTAATCCGCGCAACCGATTTGAGCGCGATGACGCAGATAGTGATCGGCCAACACCAATGCCATCATCGCTTCACCAACCGGCACCGCCCGGATCCCCACGCAAGGATCATGCCGCCCCTTGGTCATGATCTCGATTTCCTGATTTTGGCGGGTAATGGTGCGTCTTGGCGTCAAAATGCTGGAGGTGGGCTTGACGACAAATCGGGCAACAATCGGCTGACCTGATGAAATACCGCCCAAAATGCCCCCGGCGTGATTGGACAAAAACACTGGTTTGCCCGCTTCATCGAGGCGGATTTCATCGGCATTTTCCTCCCCGGTCAAGGCCGCGGCAGCAAACCCCGCGCCGACCTCAACCCCTTTGACCGCATTGATGCTCATCAGCGCCGCAGCAATATCCTGGTCGAGCTTGCCATAGACGGGCGCGCCAAGACCGGCCGGCACATTTTCGGCAATGATCTCGACCACGGCCCCAATCGAAGAGCCTGCCTTGCGAATCCCATCAAGATAATCCGCCCATTTTGCCGCCGCCGCCTTGTCCGGACAGAAAAACGGATTGTTGTCAACCTCTTCCCAATCCCAATTCTTGCGGTCGATGTGATGGGGCCCGATTTGCACCAGCGCGCCACGAATGCGCATCTCAGCGATCACTTTACGGGCAATCGCGCCGGCGGCAACACGCATCGCCGTCTCCCGCGCCGAGGAGCGCCCCCCGCCGCGATAATCCCGCACCCCATATTTGGCGCTATAGGTGTAGTCCGCATGTCCGGGCCGGTAGCTGTCCTTGATATCGGAGTAATCCTTGGAACGCTGATCGAGATTTTCGATCATCAAGCAAATCGGGGTGCCGGTCGTGACCGGACCTGGTGTCGTCTCATCCTCGAAAACCCCGGAGAGAATTTTCACTTGATCCGGTTCACGGCGCTGGGTGGTAAAGCGCGACTGGCCGGGGCGCCGGCGGTCGAGATCACGCTGGATATCTGCCGGCGTCAATGGGATTCCCGGCGGGCAGCCATCAACCACACAACCAATCGCCGGTCCATGGCTTTCCCCCCAGGTGGTGACCCGAAACAAGTGACCGAAACTATTGTGAGACATAAACTAGGCCCATCTTCTCTTCAGACGGTGTTGATATGATCATGGCACCGTGTTTCACGAACGCCCCTGCTTCCTTTCTGATAGCCCGGAATGCGGCCGTTTGAAAAGCCTGTCTGGCAGCTCCCCAGAAGGTGCCCAGGTTTCGCCCGATTGTGTTGTTTACATCTCATTAACACTAACAGAGGGAAATCATAGATCTTCCAGCCTCTTAGATTAACCATATCGGCACATGGCAAAAAACCAGCTCAGAGGGCCTTGCAGATGCTGGACCACAAAACCGTTCATGTCATTCAATATGACTTCCAATATGACTTCTCCCAAAATAAATCCCAAACGAAAACCAGAAATGCCATGCCTGATGCCGCCGCAAAAAATTTGGAAGTGTCATGTTCTTTCATGAACAAAGCAGCGGCTGTCACCTCGGCCGCCTGGCTCAGTGGCGTGATCTTACTGGCCATGGCATTCATAACCCCAGCCCCGGTCTGGGCCAAAAAGCACGTGCTGGAA
>WGBT01000060.1 GCA_015494185.1 Hyphomicrobiales bacterium
GGAGAGGTGGCCGAGTGGTCGAAGGCGCACGCCTGGAACGCGTGTAGGCGGGCAACCGTCTCGGGGGTTCGAATCCCCCTCTCTCCGCCATAAATCATTTCTTTTTCAAGAAAAAAACGATCCGCAGCTTCCCAAAAGCTCCTGTGTGCGGAGGAAGATACAAAGGGCTCTTCCCCCCTCATCCTGTATAATACCGGCGGTATTTATCATTGACTTTTCCATGCCTTCCGTATCCCTTTGAATGTTCTACGTAAATTGGACGGTATACGAAGGAAGGACAGGGGCCGTTGGTATAATAGAAGGCGTGCTCGGATTCACCAGAAGATGACGTATAAACCGGTCATCCTTCCAACAAGACCCCGCTTTGATATCCTGTAATATACAGCAATTGGGCGCAGTAGGAGCCTGTCCATGAAATCGAAAGATCGCGAACGCGGATTAGTTGCCGCACAATTTATCCGAAAACCGATTCCCACTTGAAGAACTTGTGTGGCTTTCGGCCGCTAATTATAAAGGACTTCCTCGGTCCAGTGTTTTTCTTTGGGCTTGGGCCGGGGTTTACGCGGTGGACGATAGCGCGTGCCGCGCCCCACCGGCGCCTTGTCGATCAAATGCCCTTTGCCAAGCAAAGCCTCGGCCAAACGCCTGTCATGGCCATAGACATCAGGCCGCGTAATGAATTTGCCATTATCGTCAAACAGAGCGGTCAAATAGGTGATGTGAACCGGAATAGGCTTTTTGAAAAAAGCCCTTTGCTCCCGCCGCGGCCCACGAAGAATCGCATCGACACGGCTTGCCGGCATAATATTCTGATGAGCCAGCAAAATCTTCGCCATCCGCTTTGGATGCTCGATGCGGATACAGCCATGACTAAACGCCCGGATCGAAGCCCGGAACAACCTTTTCGTCAAAGTATCATGCATATAGACCGCATGCTTGTTGGGAAACTTGAATTTGAAATCCCCAAGCACACTTTTAGGACCTGGCGGCTGAGTAATCTGGCACCGGGTGATATCGACCTTGTTCCAGTCAATTGCCGCAGGATCCGAACCTGCCGCCCCGCAATTAATCTTTAGATGATAGCGCTGAACAATCGTCGAAGTCGGCCGGCGCAGACTGGGCAAGATATCTTCCCGCTTGATGGAATTGGGCACATACCAGGTGGGATGAAACTCGATCCACTCCATTTTGTCAGAGAAAACTGGGGTCTGTTTGTCAAGCAAACCGACAATGGAGCGTTCCGAGAAGACCACCTTGCCATTGCGGATGATGCGGGTGCGAAATTCGGGAATATTGGCCCAGACATAAATCCCGCCCCCATCATCGAGCGGCTCGGGCATCGAGCGCCAACGCTCCATATTGATCAACAGTTTGACGATTTCTTTTTCCGGCTTTTGACCATTGAGCGCCTTCCGGGTGCTGCTGCCCACCACACCATCGGCTTTAAGACCTTTGCGGCGTTGAAAAGCTTTGACCGCCTCTGTGAGGGCGGCGTCAAATCGCGTCGGGTGAACGCCGGCAGGCACATCGAGGCGCTGACGCAACAAGGCCACCTGCGGATGGGTCATTCCCTGTCTCAACACCGGGCCGGGCGGGATCTTGATCCCCGCTTGCTCAGAGCCCGCGGCCCGCAATGCAGCCAGCCGTTTCCGCAATCCTTCAAATTGCGGATGTTGCGGCTGATAGGCAAGCAGCGCTTTGGCGGGATCCGAACTGCGCGCCATGGTATCGAGCACCTCAGCAGGGCTGGGCAACACTGGGGCGCGGTCGATATATTTGCTCAGTTTCGTCAAATCCACGCGGCCGCCACGGGCATGACGGGCATATTTGATCACCGCTTGGCTCAACTTGATCTCGGCCGCGGCGATTTCCTCATCGGAAACCGGCAAATGCTCCAGATCAGGGAGTTTGAAAGCCGATGGCTCAAGCCCATAGGCTGCAGCATCTTGAAGAACCTTGACAACCGCCCGCGCCTCATCCCGCCAGCCGATTTCATCGAGCCAAAGCGGTTTGGCACCAATCGCCCGGTAATAGGCGCTGATCGAATGGGTGGCGTCAGCCCGGCCGCCAAGTTTTTTCACGATCAACGCTGTAATGCGCTCATCGAAAACGTCCGCCAACGGTGCTTCGGTTTGCGCCGCCTGACTTGTTCCAGCGCTCCCCTCCTCAGCTCTTGCGGCTATGGGGGCTATGGAAGCTGCGCCGCTCAGTATTATCAAAGCCATCAATCCACCCGCCAAGCGCCATCGGCATCCAAGATCCATTTTCTCTCCCTCTTCTCTCCCTTCACCCTCGGCCAAATCGATCCCAATTAATCCACACTGTGCCAGAAATATAGCGGCTTCGTCGAGTAAAACCCGCGTGCACACACGATGAGAAGCCCCCAACACAGCCAAAAAGTTGCCCCCTGCGGGGGATTTACAACAGTAGCGCTGAAATGTCGTGGAAATGCGGCCAAAAAAGACTCCTTATCGGCGCAAAAATCTGTATTCTACAGGCCCATGGCGCGATATGTTTTCATCACTGGCGGCGTGGTTTCTTCACTTGGCAAGGGGATTGCCTCGGCCGCGCTTGGGGCTTTGTTGCAGGCGCGGGGGTATTCTGTGCGGCTGCGCAAGCTTGATCCTTATCTCAATGTCGATCCGGGCACCATGAGCCCATTTCAGCATGGTGAAGTTTTCGTCACCGATGACGGGGCCGAAACCGATCTTGACCTTGGCCACTATGAACGCTTCACCGGTGTTTCCGCGAGCCAGGACGACAATATTACATCAGGGCGCATCTATCAGACCATTCTCGCCAAAGAACGCCGGGGAGATTATCTGGGTGCAACCGTGCAGGTCATTCCCCATGTTACTGACGCAATCAAAGAGTTCATCATGACCGGGGGGGATGAAGTCGATTTCGTGCTCTGTGAGATTGGCGGTACCGTGGGTGATATTGAAGCCCTGCCCTTTTTCGAGGCGATCCGCCAGCTGGGCAATGAATTGCCGCGAGGGCAGGCGGTTTATATTCACCTGACGCTGATCCCCTTCATCCCAAGTGCTGGCGAGTTGAAAACCAAGCCAACCCAGCATTCGGTCAAAGAGTTGCGCTCGATAGGCATTCAGCCCGATATTTTGATGGTTCGCTGCGACCGCGAAGTGCCTGAAGAGGAACGGGCCAAGATCGCCCTGTTTTGCAACGTCCGCAAATCCGCCGTGATTCAAGCGCTGGACGTCAAAAGCATTTATGATGTCCCCATCGCCTATCATCAGCAAGGGCTCGATGATGAAGTGCTCGCCGCCTTTTCGATCACGGGGGCGCCGCCGCCGGATCTTTCCCGCTGGCAATGGGTTTCAAAACGCATTGCACAGCCCGAAGGGGAAGTCACGATTGCCATTGCCGGCAAATATACCGGGTTGCAGGATGCCTATAAATCGCTGGATGAAGCATTGGTGCATGGCGGCATTGCCAATAACTGCCGGGTCAATGTGAGATGGCTGGAGGCCGAGCTGTTTGAGAACCATGATCCGGCCCCTTATCTGGAAGGGGCGGACGGTATTTTGGTTCCAGGCGGTTTTGGCGAACGCGGCACCGAAGGCAAGATCAAGGCGGTCGAATTTGCCCGCACCCGTGGCGTGCCTTATCTTGGCATTTGCCTGGGGATGCAGACCGCAGTCATTGAAGCCGCGCGCAATCTCGCCGGGATTACAGGAGCAGGCTCCACCGAGTTTGGCACACCAGCGGAACCGGTGATCGGCCAATTAACGGAATGGATGAAGGATGGGGAGCTGGAACAGCGCGGCATCGGCGGGGATCTGGGCGGCACGATGCGCTTGGGTGCCTATGAGGCGGTTTTGGCGCCGGGAAGCCGCGTTGCAGAAATTTACGGCACTCATATCATTTCCGAGCGTCACCGTCACCGCTATGAAGTCAATATGAGCTATCGTGAGAGACTGGAAGCGGCGGGGCTGGTGTTTTCGGGGCTCTCTCCCGATGGCCTGCTGCCAGAGATCGTCGAATATCCAGACCACCCGTGGTTCATTGCGGTACAGTTCCACCCGGAACTCAAATCACGCCCCTTCGATCCCCATCCCCTGTTTGCCAGCTATATCGAAGCCGCCCTCAAACAAAGCCGGTTGGTTTGAGCCGTGAACTCATAAAGTACGGTTCCACCGTATCAAAAAGAGGTATGAGGGGCGCAAGCACAAATCCTTCAAGTGGGAACCGGTTTTCGGATAAATTGTGTGGCAAAACATGATTCCTAGGCTCAGGCCCCATAAAGGGCGTGGATGCCAGCGGCATTTTCGCGAAATATCGCTGGTTTTTCGCCCGCAGGGAATAGCC
>WGBT01000061.1 GCA_015494185.1 Hyphomicrobiales bacterium
CGCTGGGGCCTTGATTGATCGGCGAGGCCGTGTACTCATAAACGTTTACTTTACTCATAGTGGTGAGGTGCTGCGGCCTTGTTCAGCGGGCTTTCTTGTGTTTATGAGCGTGCACAAGATTTGCTCTTCTTTGCCAGTTAGCCAGAAAAAACAGAAGAATGTGGGAGGGGGGCTGGTTGACGTTTGCCATCGCCTTTTTGAACTTTCGCACTGTCCTACCTGATAACCCCCCCAACATTTCTCAGCTTCCGGCCTGCACCTGTCCTTACATTCCATGGTGAGACATTGGCATTTACCCAACCTTTGTCAAGGGTGAAACCGCTTCGCGGCGCTTAAAAGCGCCCTTGACAAAGGTTGGGTAAATGCAAAAACGCTTACCATGGAATGTAAGGACGGATATGGCCCTTTCTGCCGGGGGAGGGTGACCGTTCAATGTTTTTTGGCATGGCTTCCCTCACCTTGCCTCGTCTACCCATGACCCAGTCCCGTCTTCCCCTTGCCAAGCCGAGCCCCCATGAAAGAAAATCAGCGGGGGCAAACATCTTATGACGATGCCCCCGATTGTTTTCGCTTGCCCATTGCTTATCTTGTCTTGGCCAACCATGTCGCGGGCCATGGCGGCAACCGGTCTAATAGCGGTAATGGTCTGGCTTATAAGGGCCTTCCGGTTTGACGCCGATATAGTCGGCCTGTTCCTGGGTCAGTTTGGTGAGCTTGACACCGAGCCGGTCCAAATGCAGGGCAGCAACTTTTTCGTCCAGATGTTTCGGCAGGATATAAACCTTGTTCTCATACTGGTCCCCCTTGGTCCACAGCTCGATTTGGGCCAGCACCTGATTGGTGAAGCTCGAGCTCATCACAAAGCTTGGATGCCCGGTTGCACAGCCGAGATTGACCAGGCGGCCTTCGGCAAGAAGAATGATCCGCTTGCCATCGGGAAATTCGATCTCATCGACTTGCGGTTTGACGTTGTGCCAGGTGAAATTTCTCAATCCTTCGACCTGTATTTCATTGTCGAAATGCCCAATATTGCAAACAATGGCCCGGTCTTTCATGGCGCGCATGTGATCCACCGTTATGACGTCTTTGTTGCCGGTGGCGGTTACAAAGATATCGGCATAAGAAACCACATCTTCCATGCGCACCACCTGATAGCCTTCCATGGCCGCTTGCAGGGCGCAGATCGGATCGATTTCGGTGACGAGCACCCGTGCACCTTGGCCGCGCAGACTGGCGGCTGAGCCCTTGCCCACGTCGCCATAACCTGCGACCACGGCGACTTTGCCGGCAAGCATCACATCGGTGGCCCGTTTGAGGCCGTCGGGCAGGCTCTCCCGGCAGCCGTAAAGATTGTCGAATTTTGACTTGGTCACGCTGTCATTGACGTTGATGGCAGGAAACGGCAGGGTGCCCTTTTGCTCCATTTGGTAAAGCCGGTGTACGCCGGTGGTGGTTTCTTCGGTGACCCCTTTGATGCTGTCCCTCACTTTGGAATACCAACCGGGTTTTTCTGCAAGGGTTTGCTTGATCCGGGCAAACAGAAATGATTCTTCTTCAGAGCTTGGATTGTCGAGCACGGCGGGATTTTTTTCGGCTTCGGCGCCCAACGTGACCAGCAAGGTGGCATCGCCGCCGTCATCCAAAATCATGTTCGCCACTTCGCCGTTTGGCCATTCAAAAATTCGGTTGGCATAGTCCCAGTATTCCTCCAGCGTTTCCCCCTTATAGGCGAACACCGGAATCCCCTTGGCCGCGATGGCCGCAGCAGCCTGATCCTGGGTGGAGAAGATATTACATGACGCCCAGCGGACCTCGGCCCCCAAGGCGACCAAGGTTTCGATCAGCACCGCGGTTTGAATGGTCATATGTAAAGAACCGGCAATGCGGGCGCCTTTCAATGGCTTTGATGCACCATATTCCTCACGCAGCGCCATCAAACCGGGCATCTCTGTTTCCGCAATGGCGATTTCCTTGTTGCCGAGCTCGGCTAAAGCAATGTCTTTGACGACGTAATCGGTGGCACTCATGGTCTGGATTTCCTGCCTCATTGTTAGATCACTTTGCCCGCATCTATAGCCGGGCTGTGATCGAGAAGCAATCAAGATATAAAGATTTCATTATGTCATCTGGCATTGCCCCATGATGCGGTTATCCCGAAAAAATACAGGGCACAATTAAAGAAAGAAATATTCATTCCAAATTAAGTTTTTGTTTGTAATGTTTTTTGATGTTTCAGGGAGGTTTGTTTTTTCTCTGTCGATTCTGTCAATAAAGAATTTAGTTTTATCATGAGTTGCAGTGTTCTCATTGCCGAAGATGACGCGAATTTTCGTCAGCTCCTCGCTTTTATCTTAAAAAGGCAGGGTTATACTGTCGATGTTGCGGAAGATGGACCGCAAACGCTTGAGCGCATCAAGGCCCGTGATTATCATTTCGTGCTGCTTGATTACCACATTC
>WGBT01000062.1 GCA_015494185.1 Hyphomicrobiales bacterium
AGGCGGGCGTGTTGATCAAGGATGCCGAAGCACTGGAACGCATGGCCGGTGTGGATACGCTGATTGTCGACAAAACCGGCACCCTGACCGAAGGCAAGCCAAAGCTGACCGATACGCTGGCGCTGGGCGACGTGAAAGAAGACGAACTGCTGTCCCTTGCCGCAGCCCTTGAAAAGGGGTCGGAACACCCCTTGGCCGAAGCCATCGTGGCCGGTGCGCAGGACAAAGGCCTTGAGGTTGGCAAGATTGCCGATTTTGAAGCAGTCACAGGCAAAGGCGTTCAAGGCGTGATCGGCAAGCGCAAGGTGGCCCTTGGCAACAAGGCGATGATGGCCGCTGTCGGCCTGACAACCGAAACTGCCGACGCACAGGCCGACACCCTGCGCGCCGAGGGTAAGACCGCGATGTATGTGGCGGTTGACGGCAATCTTGCGGGCATCGTGGCCGTGGCCGACCCGATCAAAGGCAATGTCGCCGACACCATCAAGGCGCTGCATGGCGTGGGTTTGCGGATCATCATGGCCACCGGCGATAACGAGCGCACGGCGCAGGCTGTGGCATCCCAACTGGGCATTGACGAAGTGCGCGCGGGTGTGATGCCCGAGGACAAAAAGGATCTGGTCGAGGAGTTGCGCAAGGCTGGCCATTCCATTGCCATGGCCGGTGACGGGGTGAACGACGCCCCCGCCCTTGCGGCTGCGGATGTGGGAATTGCCATGGGCACCGGTGCGGATGTGGCGGTTGAAAGCGCCGGCATCACCCTGCTGGGCGGTGATCTGTCGGGGATCGTGCGGGCGCGCAAACTGGCCAAGGCCACGCTGCGCAACATCAAGCAAAACCTGTTCTTTGCCTTTGCCTATAACGCGGCCGGTGTGCCGGTGGCCGCCGGTATCCTTTACCCGCTGACAGGCACCCTGCTGTCACCGATGATTGCGGCCGCGGCGATGAGTCTGTCGTCGGTCTCGGTCATCAGCAACGCGCTGCGGTTAAGGAAGGTGAGGCTGTGATGTTGGAGGGGGGTATTTGACTCGATGCGGGGCTTTTTTCTGAATCAGATCACAGCGCCGCGTCATACAATATCGGCCCAAACGGCAAGCGTTTCAGAGCCGGGCCGGACTTTCGCCAGTCTGCTCACGGAGGGCTACAACGATTCAGATTTTGGGAGGTGGGGTTTTACGTCCGAAGATACCGCCCAGAACCATACCTAGGATTAGCCCAAGGAAAGCGCCTGCCGTTGTTTTTCCTAACGTGCCGGCGAAATCAACAAAGGCACTAGAATCCGTGATTACACTGTGCAGGAAATAACCTGCGGCTCCCAGAAAAGCGCATCCCCAGCGCCAAATATTTTGTGCAAACATGAATAATTCACTTTCCTGGATTTTCTTGAAGTGGCCTCTATCCTAATAGAGGATGAGTGGCATAAATTGGCTAGGCGGGCAAGTTTGTTTGGTGTCGTAGCCCATTTAGGCTCTTTAGAGACCTTCGCCGCATCCTAAACGAATGGCAACTTCCAACATTTCCCGAAATCAGGTCAGCTTATACCACAAAGGTTAAAGCCATCTGATGTCTCACAAAGGGAAGTGTGGTGCACCTCGATGGAGAGACTTCGAACACTCTCTTTGAAACGCTTGAAGAGTGGGAACGTCATCTGGCACAGTTAGACCGCAAGGTTCTGAGGTGCGACGATGAGCACTTTAGACCATAATTTCAATAACATAGCATCGAAGTCGGAAAAATCAAAATCTGATGCGCCGAAATATCCGCCGCCGTTTTCGATCCGCTTTACCTTTGAAGAGCGGGCAAGACTGGATGCTGATCGCGGGCGCAAGCCGGTGGCGGTGCATATCAGGGAAAAATTGTTCGGCGATGAGGTTACGCCGCGCAAACGACCGGGAAACAGCCCTGTGAAGGACGCAGAAGCCCTTGGGCGGGTTCTGGGAGCCTTGGGCGCCTCGCGCCTGTCATCAA
The DNA here is from genome assembly GCA_015494185.1 of Hyphomicrobiales bacterium. GTDB lineage: Bacteria > Pseudomonadota > Alphaproteobacteria > Rhizobiales > S144-35 > S144-35. The sequence continues at coordinate 1,969 of WGBT01000062.1, forward strand.
ACCTGAACCAGCTTGCCAAGGCCGTAAATACAGGCTCACTGCCTGTTTCACCGGAGACTGAAGCTGACTTGATCAAAGCCTGCCGTGAGGTCCAGGCACTGCGCGCTGACTTACTGCGTGCGCTTGGAAAAATGCCAAGGAACGGGCCATGATCCTGAAAGCCAAAGAACGTGGTGATGCCGGTCAGCTTGCGCGTTATCTTTTAGCGATGCGTGACAATGAGCATGTCGAACTGCATGAAGTATCCGGCTTTGCCAGTGATGATCTAATTGAGGCCTTTTGTGAGGCAGACGCCATTGCCAAAGGAACCCGCTGCAAAAACTACTTGTTCTCGATCAGTCTCAATCCACCGCAGGGGGTGAAAGCTTCAACCAAGGCGTTTGAGCAAGCGGCGATCAAGATCGAAGAAAAGCTCGGGCTGAAAAATCAGCCCCGCGCCATTGTCTTTCACGAAAAACATGGCAGACGCCATGCGCATGTTGTCTGGTCGCGGATCGATGCCGAGCGGATGCGGGCGATCAATCTTCCACATTACAAGAGCAAGCTGCGCGATGTTTCACGGGAACTGTATCTGGA
>WGBT01000063.1 GCA_015494185.1 Hyphomicrobiales bacterium
CCATTGGAGCGTCCATAAGGCCGGCAATCTTTCATGCATTCATTGCTTATAAGATAGAGGGCCCTTGGCATTATTGCTGCCCTTGCCGCTTTTCTCATTCCCTTGATCAGTAACCTTAATTTGCCGTTGTTGGCAGGCGCTGCCCGAGAAGTCTGCGATTGTGCATGAATCCTGCATGATCATGGCCCAACCATGGCAACAAGCATTGAAAAGGGCGCAGAAATGTTTGCAAGATACAACTCCAACCAGCCGCATACCGCAGGACGCGGCCAGGCGATTGCCGTTGAGATCCTGATGCAGGATGGCGATGTTCTCAAGGGACAGCTTTACAGCTCGCTGGCGTCATCGCTGGTCGAGCTGATGAACGGGGATCGGGCATTTTTGGAATTTGAAACCTATGATGGTGAGCTTTTCGTGATTGCCAAAGCAGCCGTTCGCCACGTCAAGCCGGTCAATATCCCTGCTGCCCGGGAGCTCGAGCAAAGTGCGAAGCAAATGGAGCGTTTTGATCCATTTGCGATTTTAGGGGTCACCCGGGAAGCTTCCGCCGATACGGTTCGGGAAGCCTATCGGGATATGGTCAAGCTGTATCATCCCGACCGCTATGCAGGAATGGAATTGCCGCGTGAAGTGCTGAACTATATGGCCAGTGCATCACAGCGCATTAATGCAGCGTTCAAGACGGTGGCGGCGTTTGTGGCAGAACGTGATCGTCAAGCTTCCCAGCCCCAAGCTCCTGCGTCCCAAAACAAGCCCGAACGTCCGGTGTTCAAGATGACCGCTAAACGGCGGCCGTCTCCAGGACGGCAACAGGCCTCAGGTCATCGCTTCTAATTCGTCGATCATGCCTTCAATGACAGCTAACCCCTTTTGCCAAAAGGCCGGATCACTGGCATCGAGGCCAAAGGGGGCCAGCAATTCGCTGTGGTGTTTGGAGCCGCCAGCCCGCAGCATGTCGAAATATTTTTCCGCAAAGCCCGCCTCGGCCTGTTCGTAGACCGCATAAAGCGAGTTGACCAGACAGTCGCCAAAAGCATAGGCATAGACGTAAAAGGGGGAATTGATGAAATGGGGAATATAGGACCAAAATACTTGATAGCCTTCGCCGAGGCGGATTGCGGGACCAAGACTTTCCCCTTGAACGCTCATCCACAATTCCCCGATCTGTTCTGAGGTCAATTCCCCTTCGCGGCGGGCGGTGTGAAGCTTGCGTTCAAAGGTGTAAAAGGCGATTTGTCGAACGACCGTATTGATCATGTCTTCGACTTTCGAGGCCAGCATCACCTTGCGTTCGATGGGGTCTTTGGCTTCGCTGAGCATTTTCTTGAAGGTCAGCATTTCGCCGAAGACGGAGGCGGTTTCAGCCAAAGTGAGCGGGGTGGGGGCCATCAGCGGCCCTTGGACATTGGCCAGCACCTGATGCACCCCATGCCCCAGCTCATGGGCGAGCGTCATCACATCCCGGGCCTTGCCCTGATAATTCAGCAGCACGTAAGGATGGGCCGAAGGTACGGTGGGATGGGCGAAGGCGCCGGGTGACTTGCCCTCGCGCACCGGGGCGTCAATCCAGGCTTTGTCGAAGAATTGGCGGGCGATATCGGCCATTTCCGGGGCAAAACCGGCATAGGCATCGAGCACGATGCGGCGGGCTTCGTCCCAGCTGTAAAGGCGTTTGGGTTCTTCTGGCAGCGGGGCATTGCGGTCCCAGAATTCGAGCTGGCTGGTTCCCATCCATTGGGCTTTGAGGGCGTAATAGCGGTGGGAAATCCGCGGATAAGCCGCGCGCACCGCCTGTTCCAGAGCTTCGACAACCGGACGTTCGACGGAATTGGCCAGATGCCGGCTGTCGGCGACATCTTCAAAACCGCGCCAGCGGTCGGAAATCTCTTTGTCTTTGGCCAAGGTGTTGGTGATCAGTGTCAGCAGCCGCTGGTTTTCCCCAAGGGTTTTGGCAAGCGCCATGGCTGCGGCCTTGCGCACCGCGCCGTCAGGGTCGAGCAGCTTGTTCAAGGTGGGCTCAAGCGCAAGTTTTTCGCCGTTGACATCGAAGCGCAGCCCGGTCATCGTCTCGGAAAACAGCCGTGTCCAGGCGGCACGCCCGGTGACCGCCTTTTCGTGGAAGAGTTCTTCACATTTGTCGTCGAGCTGATAGGGTTTTTCCTTGCGCAGCTCGCGCAGCCATGGTTTGAAACGTTTCAACGGCTCTTGTTCGGCGGCCTGATCAAGCAGATCGTCGTCGATCTTGTTCAGTTCCAGGCCAAAAAACAGCAGCCGTTTATTGAAGTTGGTCAGTTTTTCCTGCATGTCGCCAAAGAATTTGGCGCGTTCGGGATCGGCCATATTGCTATAGTAGTAAAGCCCCGCATAAGCGCCAAGCCGGCCCATGACGTCAGCGATTTTCTCATAAGCTTGCAAGGCAATGCCGAGATGTTCCCCCGGATCCTTGCCTGCTGCCAGGGCGGCCAGCTTGCCTTTGTACATCGTCTCGAAAGCCGCCGTACTGCGATCGGCACGTTCCAGATCGGCCAAAAGTTGCTTTGATTGGGGGCCGGGATAAAGATCGTCCAGGTTCCATTCCGGCATCTGCCCCAGTTGGGTTTCAAGTTGGGGTTGTTGTGTGGCCGTGCCTTCTTGAGAGGCGGCATGATGACGCTTGTTGGTTGTTTCCCGCACAGTGCTATTCCTTAATTTGTATTTGTCTTTAGTTTGTAAGTTGGTAAAAGCGGCATTTGACCTGAGAGACAACGCCTGAGGGACTTCAACATCTCAATCCTTAACTAGACTGGCCTGCACCTTTGATACCGTCTGTGCGCTCAACTGCGGTAAAACCTTCTCGATTTATACCTTCTCAATCATTGATCCTTGCTGCTTTTCACCTTGTGCCTTGTCACAGCTATCCCGTGTCTTGACGTTTGAGGGACAGGTTTTGCCCCTTGTCGTTCTTGAACCGCTTTTGAATGCGGCGGCGTTTGAAGCAGGCTTTATTGAACATATCTCCTCAAGTTTGGTCAACCGGTCGAACCGCTGGGGGAAATGGCGTCCCAATCTCCCCGCCTGTTTTCGGCAATCCTTCATCAATCCTTCATCAATCCTTCATGACGACATGATTGCGGCCAATCCGCCGCCTTGCGCGCGCGCTCTGGCGCGTCTATGGTCTTGGCACGATGGCATCGGGGGAAGTGCATCGGGGATGGAAGATGGTGGATGTGTTGAAAAGGCTGGCGGCGGCGGCGGACCGGCTCAATGAACGGGTTGGGCACGGGGTTGCCTGGCTCACCCTGGCGCTTGTGCTGGTGCAGATGCTGATCGTGGTTTTGCGCTTTGTCTTTGCGTTGGGTTTCGTGCCGTTGCAGGAATCGGTCTGGTATCTGCATGGGACCGCCTTCATGCTCGGGGCGGGCTATACTTTGCTGCGTGACGAGCATGTGCGGGTTGATGTGTTCTATCGTGAGGCGCCGCCGCGCCGCAAGGCTTGGACCGACCTTGTCGGCGCGGTTGGGTTGTTGTTGCCGGTGGTGGTGGCGACCTTCGTTCTGTCTTTCAATTATGTGTTGTCGAGCTGGTACAATGTGCATACCGGGAGGTGGGTGTTGCAGGGCTCAACGGAACTGTCGGGTCTGCCACTGATTTTCGCGCTCAAGACGGTGATCTGGCTGTTTGCCGCTTTGTTGTTGGCGCAGGGGCTTTCGATGGCGATCAAGGCTTGGCTCTATCTGCGCGGGGATGTGGCCAGCTATCCGGTTCCCAGGGAAGCGCTCAGGTCAAGGGAGGCGCTAAGCTCATGATCATCACCCCGGAACTGCTTTGTCTGGCCTTGTTTGTCACCACCATCGGTTTGCTGATGTGGGGGTTCCCGGTGGCTTTCACGCTGGCCGGGTCGGCGTTGCTTTTTGCGGGCATTGGTGCCCTGCTTGGGGTTTTCGATGCGGCTTTCCTGCTGGCCTTTCCGCAGCGGGTTTTTGCGATCATGACCAATCAGGTGCTGATTGCGGTGACGCTGTTCGTGTTCATGGGGGTGATGCTCGAGCGCTCCAAGGTGGCGGAAGACTTGCTGGAAAATATGGGGCGGCTGTTTGGCGAGCGCCCCGGCGGGCTGGCGATTTCCGTGACACTGGTCGGGGCGCTGTTGGCGGCGTCCTCTGGCATTGTCGGCGCAACGGTGGTGACCATGGGGCTGTTGTCGCTGCCAACCATGTTGAAACATGGCTATGCGCCTTCTTTTGCCACTGGGACAATCGCCACCTCGGGGACTTTGGGGCAGATCATTCCGCCTTCGATCGTGCTGGTGTTGTTGGGGGATCAGTTGTCGTCGGCTTATCAGTCGGCCCAGTTCAAGATGGGAATTTTCGCTCCTGAAACCGTATCGGTCAACGATCTGTTTCTTGGCGCCTTGGTGCCGGGGCTGCTTTTGGTGGGGCTTTATCTGGCCTATCAGGTGGCCGTTGCGGTGATCACGCCGTCGCGCTGCCCTCCGGTGCGTGCTCATTCCCAAGCCCAACAGGAAGGGGAGGCTGTCACGATGCGTTCCCTTGCCGCCAGTCTGTTGGCGCCGCTGATGCTGATCGTGGCGGTGTTGGGCGCCATTCTGTTGGGCATTGCCTCGACCACGGAAGTGGCCGCCGTCGGCGCGGTTGGCGCCTTGATGCTTGCGGGGTACAAAATCGCGCCCAGCCGGGCCTGGCCGATCATTTGGGCCGTTTTGAGCTTTTTTGCGATGTTGCTGCTGGTGGCAATGTTTGGACGCTTGAAAGTGCAAACCGTGATGAGCTTTTGGGATTGGATGCGTCTGGCTCTTGGCGGGGGGTTGGCGCTGATCGCGGCGATGGGGATTGTGGTGGCCTTGCGCCGGACCGCCCAAAGCCGGCTCGATGATGGTTCAAGTGTCCTGCAAAGTGTGATGGGATCGACCTTGCGGGTTTCCGCGATGGTCTTTTTGATCTTGATCGGGGCCTCGATGTTTTCATTGGTGTTTCGCGGCTTTGGCGGCGATGAGCTGGTGGAAGATTTCCTGAAAAATCTGCCTGGCGGGGCGATTGGGGCTGTGCTTGTTGTGATGTTGGTGATGTTTGTGCTGGGCTTTTTCCTGGACTTTCTGGAGATCATTTTCATCGTTGTGCCGATCGTGGCGCCGATCCTGCTGCAAATGGAAATCGCGCCGGGGCAGCCTATGAGCCCGGTTTGGCTTGGGGTTTTGATGGCGGTCAATCTGCAGATGTCGTTTCTCACCCCTCCCTTTGGTTTTTCACTGTTTTATCTGCGCGGAGTCGCCCCTGACAGTGTGCAAACCGTTGAAATTTATCGCGGCATTATCCCTTATGTGGGATTGCAACTGTTGGCGCTTTTGCTTTTGTGGTTTTTTCCGGGCCTGTCAACCGCGTTGCCGCAATGGGTTTACGGATCTTGAGGGGGGAATTGTGCAATTTGTCCGCTGTTATGCATATTTTCGGTGGAAAAGTGCCAAGGGGTGTGCTGTATTTCCGCGCATTGCGTCGTAACAGTGTTTCGCAATGACAATTGCGGTCATTCATCGAAAGTGTTTTAGGCGTTGAAAGGTCATTTTTGCTCTGAAATCAATTGTTTTTGGAGAGATATTATGGTTCAGAAAGATTACGCGGCCGACGTTAAAAAATATGCCTCCGATGTCAATGAAGAGGCTGTAGCTGGCATTGTGCGCCATTGCGGGATTGCGCTGCGAAGTGCGGATGCCTCATTGGTCGGTTGCAGTCAGCCCAAAGAATTGGAACGGGTTCGGGAAAGCTTTTTGAAGAAGAAGCTGGCATTGACCGAAAGCGATGACAAGCTCGATGAGGCTATCAAAGAGGTTTGCAAGAAAATGGCGAAGGCGCGGCAAAAGCATCGCGTGACGTTCTATTATCTTCTCGCTGAGAAATATGGCAAGTTGGACCTTTTTGTTAAAAAGGATGCCAAGAAGAAATAAAGCAAGCAAATTTAAGCAAAACATAGCCGTCTCTGTCTGATCATCATTAGCCGTAAGAGCTGTGCTTTATGTCAATTTGTGTTCGTGATGGTTAGGTGGGACAAAATAGGCTCTTTGCAGTACCTTTGATCGATGCTATCCGCCTGCCAGGATATGCAATCTCATTGGCTTGCATTCGCAACCTTATGATCAATGGGGGGCAGAGCCTTAGGGGGAATTGTCAAAGAGCGTTTAAAGGGTGATACGGCGTTCGTCAGATTGGTTGGCGGCGCTGTTTGCAGTGAGTGAATGTGGCAATTTCGTAACAAAGGAGAGATGAAAGCAGCTGTCATGTCTTGACGGATGCCGGATTTTCATATTTTTGACAAAAAACAGGCCGTCGCGCCACAACAGCCTTTACGCCATAAACAGCCAGCAAAGATTGGCTGTGCTTGCAGTGGGCGTTTGGAGCTGCACGGTATATTTTCATAGGGATAAGGACGATACAATGAGCGATGTTGCAGAACGGGTGAAGAAAATTGTGGCCGAACATCTCAATATTGATGAAGCGAAAGTAACCGAAGGGGCGAGCTTTATTGATGATTTGGGCGCCGATAGCCTGGATACTGTTGAACTGGTGATGGCCTTTGAGGAAGAGTTTGGTTGCGAAATCCCTGATGATGCTGCCGAAACCATCCAGACAGTGGGGGATGCCGTCAAGTTTTTGGAGAAAAACGCGGCTTAGTTTTGTTTGGGCTTTGCGATCAAGCGTCTGGTGGCCGCCCCGGGGTGGCCTTTGAAGGGTGTTTTGCTTGCGTATAGTGCGGGGCGGGAATTGTTATGAGGCGAGTGGTTGTCACGGGGCTTGGTCTGGTGACGCCTTTGGCATGTGGCGTTGAAGAAAGCTGGGCACGGTTGATCGCAGGTCAAAATAGTGCGCAGAATGTCAAAGGGTTTGACGTCTCAGATATGGCCTGCCAGGTCGCGTGCCAAATCCCGTTTGGGGACGGAAGTGCCGGGACCTTCAATCCAGATGACTGGAT
>WGBT01000064.1 GCA_015494185.1 Hyphomicrobiales bacterium
AGACAAGCGAACGTGGAGTGCGGTGATGCCACCGAGGCTTCTCGGCACGACGGGGGCCTAAAACAAGCGAACGTGGAGTGACGGGCGCCCCGCAGGCGACCGGCACGACGGGGGCCTAACAATGCCGGTCTTGACAAACCAGCTGAAAATGCCAGTGTCTCACCATGGCATGCAAGGACAGATCTGACATGGGCTTGGGCTTGTTGGGAAGTTGTATCGCGGATTTAGGGGCGGACAGCTAAAGCCCGCCCTCAGTATGACAACCGCTTGTACACCATTTCCCCCCACTTCCCCCAATGACGTCCTGCTCATTCCCCGCGTCATGCCTTGTTCGCTCGAACCCTCTCCTCAGTCGAGCTGTCCGTCAATGGCAGTGGCTGTCAAAAGCTCGGTGAGATTTTTCGGCAGCAAAGAAAACCACTCCTTGGGATCACGCGGGGATTGCCATTTGAAAAACTGATAGCCGGTCTGATTCCACAGCAAAATGCGATTGGTTTTGTTGTCGAGGATCACATCACCGCGATCCGTGCGAACACTCAAGACGGCGTGTCCTTCGCCTTGCTCGTCCTTGACCACGGTGATCAGCAAAACGCTCGATGGCCAACCCCGCTTCATCAGCAGCTTGCGTTTGAGCAAAACATAGTCTTCGCAGTCCCCTTTGCTGGTGGGCAGCGACCATTTCTCCAACTGACCATGCAACTGCATGTCTGAAACTGGCTGGATCATTTTGTTGACCAGCTCGTTCACGGTAACAAGCTCGTTCCAGCGCGCCTGGGTCAAGGGCATCAATTGCACCCGGTAAGGCCTGCGCCGGCATTCCCCGGGATTGTCACGGCAATATTGCACATAACCAGCCGGCGCATAGGTTTGGGAATAGGTATAGAGAAACTTCGAATTGTAGTTTTGCGCCTGCGACCAGATCGTATCGCTGGCCAATGCGGCAACATGCGGCCCGCCAAACCATCCCGCCAAAATAATCAGGAGCGACAGAAGTGCCGGAACGCCCCGGCCAAGCACTTTATCCCACACGACAATCACCCAAACACAGAGAACTTGCGGTCATAGACCGCCTCAAACCACACCTCAACCCTTGAGAACCCAATAACGAAACTTATACGCTCATCGGTTCCCTTCACGACTCGAAAACACCCAATTTTCTGCCCCTCAAAAGCGGCATGATCGAGACAACGCCATGGTCAGAACCGCCGGGAATCAGAAAACGTTAGCGAAAATAGCGCTTCAAAGCGGCAGAATTCTGAACCTGGTAAAATTCGATCCCAATGCCTTCCTCATGATGCCGAACCACATGAGCCGGGATTCCCCCTAGCGCCACTTCGGCCCCAATTTCAACCCGGTTGGTCATGGCTATCGAAGCCCCGCTTAGGGATATGTCAAGAATATTGACCCGCACACAGCGGCCATTGGGCAAGGTGAATTCGCCATAAGTATATTGCGGGACCCGCCGTTCATGGCGGCGTCCATCGGTAAGCCCCAACAGATCGCGGTTGATCAACCAGGTCAAGACTTCGGCCATTTTCTCCCGCCGCGCCCGGCTGGAAGAGATCGTGACCGCAAAACCACCCTCAAACACCCGCGCAATGGTGCCTTCCAACCGTCCCAACTGGTCCATATAGAAAACGATCCGTTCCCCCGCGAACACCGGCTCATAGGAGCTCACGGCAATCGCCCCTGGTGAAATATCGATCGACTGGCAGGGATATTCCTGACGATTTTCCCGCATGAAACGTCCCGCCACCTGGATTTTCACCCGCTTGAAACGCTGACGCTGTTCACCAAACTCACCAAACTTCATGTTTTTCGGATAAAGAATCTGGGAGGTAAGCTGTGCCATGACTTGATTCGCGCCTTCTCGTTCATCATGCACCGGACGGCCATTAAAGCGCCGGTTTTACTCACTTGCTTGTTTGCCGGCATTTAAACGTGGCAGGGTTTAAAATTGCCCTAATAATGATCTATTTTTCCCGCTGAGGCACAAAATTGTTCCTGTCATTAACCCTCCCGCTTACCACTAAAGCCCCCTTTAAAAGCTGATTAAGCTCTTTTCTATAGAGTTATATGAAGGGCCCTTGGTTGTCTAATTGCATTGGTCATGTCAAGGGCTCTTTCAGGCCTTTGGTTCCGCCGGTTCATGGTTGTCTGCGAAGTCGAACCTTGACGCTAAAACTTCGCCGTTTCATCTATGGTGTTCTTGGGGTAAAGGCTTCCAAGGCTTCCAGGGTATTACACGCGCTCTCGTCAATGGGGCGCAGCCAAGAAGGCGCAGAATGCTCTTTACACCACCCGTCCGGCGGATGAAGCCCGTCCTTGCCGGACGGGAACCTTACAGAAATCTCCTCACTTGTCCTGCCAAGCCCCTTTATTTCTATCTCGCTCCTTGCCTGCGGCGCGTCGTTCGCCTCTTCTTCAGGCCCTGGCATGGCACACCTCAGGCCAGCGGAAGGCATCGCCCGTCCGCCACATCGCCAGCGCACCTTGGCCTTTTGGGCGCCCTTCTTCTTTTTCAATCGCAGCGCCCAGCTTTTCAGCGGGTGGCTCTTGCGCACCCTTGTCAGCAACACATTGGACGCCTCGAAAAGGGCGGCGCGCAATATCTTGTCGCCCTGCTTGGAAATGCGCCCGCTAAAATCCATCTCCCCCAACTGATAGCGCCTCGTTGTCAGCCCCGCATAGGCG
>WGBT01000065.1 GCA_015494185.1 Hyphomicrobiales bacterium
GTACACCAAAGTCAAATGGACTCTGTGGTTTTTGTTCAAAACCGTTAAAAAATTTGCTCCCCTAAATCCCCAAACGAACAAACGCCTAGCGATTGCGTGTGGCCAGCCGCTCGGCGATTTCAGCACCTTCGGTCATGAAGCCCTCAACCGCCAACCGGGCGGCATCGGTGCAGGTGCGATGATTCTGCCGATAGCTGCGATAACCCTTGTTGAAACGTTTGACGAGCTTGGCACGGCGCAACGCGCTGGTCCCTTCAGCCTGGACGATCTCTTGCATTTTATTGCGCCATAACTGCCCCTCCCGGGCCCCACACAATGCACGCAAGTAATGCAGCGAACCAAGAATTTCCGCCAGCCGCAACAACCGGGCGTCATAGGGTTTGTTGTCAAGGGCGTAGGTCTTTGGCATTGAAACAGATAGGAACGCCAGCAACGTCCCTGCCAAAATCGTTACGCAGATCGCCCGCTTGCCAAAAGCGTTATTTTTCTGTGGGGTATGGTTCATTTTTGCGGTCTTTGTTTCAAGCAAGGTTCGTCCAATGCTATAAGTGTCTTAGTAAATCTAGTGTCTTAAATGAAACCGGCAACCACCATGCGGGGTGATCATGGCGCAAGCAAGATGGTTTAGGGGGCTCATTTTGGCAATGTTTGTGGGGCTTGCCTTCGCTCTGCCATCGCCTGCATTCCTATCATCGGCCAAGGCCGAATCGCCAGCTTTGCTCAAAGCTTTTAAACGATTTCAGGAACTTGATGAAGCCGGGAAACCGCAAGCGGCGCTGCCTTTTGCCCAAAAAGCTCTGCGATTGGCGGAAAAAGAGCTTGGCCCCAACCATAAGACCACGGCCATTTTGTTGTTCAATTTGGGGGATTTATACCGCGAGCTGGGGGATTTTGCCAAGGCCAAACAGCACCTTGAGCGCGGACTTACCATTTGGGAAAAACATTATGGTCCCACCCATCCTTCGCTGGATCGTTTTTTGGTCCGGCTTGGCTATGTCAGCCGGTTTGCCGCCGATTATACGGCATCCGAAAAATATTACCTGCGCTATCTCAAGCTGGTGAAAGGTTTTTCCCCGCCGGCCACGGCCAAGGTGGTTGCTGTGCTGAATAATCTGGCCGGACTTTACCGCGAGCTGGGCCGTTATGGCGAGGCCGAACCGCTGTATTTGCAAAGCATCGATCTGCTCAAAAAAGGACTGCCCAAAACGGCCAGATCACTAGCCATTGTGCGCGACAATCTGGCCGTGCTCTATCGCGAACAGGGACGTTATGAGGCAGCGGAACGGCTGCACAAACAGGCTTTGGCGGGACTGCAGGCCAACCAAAGCGGGCACGACCTCGATGTGGGGCATGTGTTCAACAATTTGGGATCGCTTTATTTGGAACAGGGGCGCTATGTCCAGGCCGAAGCGATGCTGGAGCGGGCGGTTGCGATTTTTGAAAAGGTCTATCCCCCGAGCAATCCCAGACGCGGCTTCGCCTATGACAATCTGGCGGGCGTCAAGCGCCATCTGGGCAAATATGCTGAAGCCGAAAGTCTTTATAAAAAGGCGCTTGATATCATCATGACCCGGTTGCACCGCAACCACCCAGACGTGGCTTTGGCGCTCAACAATCTGTCGATGCTCTATGTGGACATGCGGGCCTTCAAAAAGGCCTTGCCGCTGCAACGACGGGCGCTGGCCATCAGCCGCAAGGTATTTGGGGCTGAACATGCCAATGTGGCCTTTCAACTCGCCAATTTGGGCGATCTTTATCGTGATCTCCATCGGTTGAAAGAAGCCGAGAGATATTATCGGCAGTCTATCGAAATCACCCAACGGGTGTTTGGGGCCGAACATCCCGCTTTGGGCAAGCGGTTGGCAGCCCTTGGCCATCTGCAGCTTGATCAGGGACGGCCCGCCGCAGCACTCGAAAATTTCAAACGGGCGGCAAAAATTTTCACCAACCGGGCCACAACGCAACAACAACAAACCGCGGCCAATGCCGTGCAGGAAATGCGGCGCAATCGCAAATTGTTTGAGGGGCTTGCGATTGCGGCTTGGCAGGTGGCCGCCCTGCAGGGCCAAGAAAGGCGGCAACACGGCCAAGATACAAAAGATCCAAAAGAATTGTCCGATATCGCCTTTGCGGCCGCGCAACAGGCCCAGCATACCGCAGCCAGCGCCGCCCTGGGCCAGATGGCGGCCCGTTTCGGCGCTGGCAATGATGAGCTGGCCGCCATTGTTCGGCAACGTCAGGACTTGAGCGCCCAATATCAAAAGGCTGACAAGGCCTTGTTGAAGGCGGTGGCTCAGCCCCCGGCAAAACGTAATCCCAAGGGGGAAGCGGACTTGCGCAACCATCTGGCAGATATCGAGCAGCGAATCAGCGTGATCGATGCCCGGTTGGCGCGGGAATTTCCCAACTATGCCGAGCTTGCCAATCCCGCCCCCCTAAGCCTTGCTCAGGCGCAGAAACTCTTGCAGCCAGGTGAAGCGGCCATACAATTTTTGTTCACCGAGCGCGGCGGGCTGGCATGGCTTATCACGGCGGACAAAACACGCTGGGTTGAGCTCAATCTGGACCGGCGCGCGGTCAAACGCCGCGTGGCGGCCTTACGCCGGGGGCTCGATGCCTATGCGGGAGGCGTTCCAACCCCATGGGGCGGGCTGCCCTTTGATCTGGCCGCGGCTTTCGAACTTTATCAGGCTTTGTTCGGTCCCTTTGAGGCAGATTTACAGGGCATCAAACATCTGCTGTTCATTCCAAGCGGAGCGCTGACGTCATTGCCGCCGTCAGTGCTCATCACCCAGGCACCTGACGCGGAACGGGCCGATTTCAAGGTGTTGCGCACAGCACCGTGGTTGATCCGCAAATTTGCCATCTCGGTTTTGCCGTCGGCTTCCAGTTTGCGGGCGCTGCGGGTTTATGCGCGGCGCAACCGGTTGGGCCGTGAGCCTTTTATTGGCTTTGGCGATCCCAATTTGACCGGGCCCAAGGGGAGCAATGAGGCCAATAATCGAGCGGCTGTTCAAATAACCTCACGGTCAGGTTCCGGTCTCGCAGCACTTTATCGCGGCCAGATTGCCAATGTGGAGATGGTACGTGAACTTTATCCGTTGCCCGACACCGCTGATGAATTGCGCCGGATTGCGGCTAGTTTGGGGGTTGATGATGAACGCCATGTCTTGCTGCGTGACGCGGCCCGGGAAGCCTCGCTGAAAAAGCTGGATCTGCAAAAATATAAGGTGGTCGCTTTTGCGACCCATGGGCTCGTAGCGGGCGAAATCACAGGCCTTGCAGAACCCGCTTTGGTGCTGACCCCGCCTCAAATCGGCACCGAACTGGATGATGGTTTACTGACCGCAAGTGAGGTGGCGCAGCTCAAACTCGATGCCGATTGGGTGCTGTTATCGGCCTGTAATACCGCATCGGGGGATGGAACACCGGGAGCTGAGGGTTTGTCTGGCTTGGCACGGGCGTTCTTTTATGCTGGGGCACGGTCTTTGTTGGTGTCGCATTGGCCGGTGATTTCCTATGCGGCGGTGGATCTGACCACAGGCGCTTTCGAAGCCGCCCAGATGGCTTTGGAAAAGGGCAGCCCGATTGGCCGGGCGGAATCGTTGCGTCAGTCGATCTTGGCCTTCATCGCCAATCCACGCCGTCCCTCGAATGCCCATCCGGAAAGCTGGGCGCCTTTCGTGCTCATCGGCGAAGGTGCCTTATTATCCCCTCCCCCACCCGGCAAACAATAACAGAACCTAATCACCGTGCGGCTTTGCCTTGTCATTAGAGAGGGGGCGGCGATTGAGGAAGCCGCTGTCATCGGGATGGGAATTGTCCGATAAGGCTTGCTGTTGTAGTGCTGTTTTGGGGGGAGATGGTTTGTCCTCGTCGATCAAGATGCGCATGGCGGCCCCTTCGAGATCCTCATATTGGCCCGACTTCAGTGACCACAAAATGGCGGCAAGGCCAAGCAAACCGGCAAGCAGGGCAAGGGGGATCAACAACAACAGGATTGTCATTTGTTATTTCATCCTTGAAAACGAAACAGCCGCAGCCGCAAGGCGTTGAGCGTCACCAAAATGGAAGAGCTCGACATTGCAATGGCTGCAACCAGCGGCGAGGCATAGCCGGCAACGGCAATCGGCACCGCGATCATATTATAAAGCACCGCCAGCGCAAAATTTTGCGTCACCAGCCGGCGGGCGGCTTTGGCAATGCGATGGGTGCCTGGCACAGCTTGCAAATTCTCGCCGATAAAGACGAAACTGGCCGCCGCCCGGCCGACATCGCTGGCTTCTGCAGGCGCCATGGAGACATGCCCCGCAGCCAGAGCCGGGGCGTCATTGAGACCATCCCCAACCATCAACACTTTGCGCCCGTTTTGCCGCATCTGGGTGACGGCGGCCACTTTGTCGGCCGGGCTCAAGGCGGCACGGAAATGGGCAATCCCAAGTGTTGCGGCCACCTTGGCCACGGGAGCTGTGCGGTCACCGGACAGAATATGCAGCTCAAGACCGCGGGCTTTGAGCTCGTTGACCGCTGCCTTGGCACCGGGCCGCAAGGCATCTTCGAATTGAAACACGATGGTTGGGGATGTGCCTATTTTCAGCCAGACTTGCAAGGTCTCTGCAGACAAAGCTTTATCGGCCGGGGGGCCGCCATGTGTATTCCGCCCCCCCCCGGGATCGACGAAATCCGGCGCCCCAAGCCGTAAGGATTGGCCTTCGAATTGGCCTTCAAGGCCCCGTCCCGGCGTCTCGGACAGGGCGGTGACGGGGGCGGGAACAAGGCCGCGGGCCGTGGCCGCCTTGACGAGCGCTTGCGACAAGGGGTGACGGCTATGAGCCGCAGCACCGGCCGCAATGGCAAGATCACGGTCGCTGAAAGACGGATCAGGGAGCAGTTGGGGCCGCCCCAAGGTCAAGGTGCCGGTCTTGTCGAACACAACAGTATCGATTTCGGCCAATTTCTCCAAGGCGGTACCATCCTTGACCATCACATGGTGACGAAACAGCTGGCCGCTGGCCACCACTTGCACGGCGGGAACCGCCAGCCCCAAAGCGCACGGACAGGTGATGATCAGCACGGAAATCGCAATCAGCAAGGAAGGTTGCCAGCCCGCGCCAAAGGCCAACCAGCCCAAAAAGGTTGCCAGCGCCAGCAAATGGACGACCGGCGCGTAGATTGCAGCGGCACGGTCGGCAAGCCGCATATAGCTGGCCTTGCCTTGCTCGGCCGCCTCCATCAGACGGACCATATCGGCAATGAAACTATCTGCCGCAGGTTTGTCGGCGCGTACCAGCAACGGGCTTGAGAGGTTGAGACTGCCCGCCAGCAGTTTTGTCCCCGGCCGGGCAAGCTCGGGCCGCGTCTCCCCGGTGATATGGGCGCAATCAATTTCACTTTCGCCCGATTGAACGGTTCCATCGATAGGCACCCGCTCCCCCGCTGCAATGGCCACCACCATGCCCGGTGTGATATCGGCAACAGCTATGCGTTGACGTTCCCCATTGTCGTTGACGATTTCGCTGTAGCGCGGGGTCAGTGACAACAGCCCAGCGACGGCGGAGCGCGCCCGTTCCCGCATCATATGGTCGAGATAACGGCCGATCAGCAGGAAAAACAACAGCATCACCGCCGCATCGAAATAGGTGACGGCACCGCTCTTGAAGGTCTCAAACAGGCTGATCCCCCCCGCCAACAGCACCGCCAGCGAAATCGGCACATCCATATTGAGACGCCGCGCTTTGAGCGCCTTGAAGGCAGAACGGTAAAACGGCCGGCCAGCGATCAGAATGACGGGCAATGCAATCAGCGCGGATATCCAGTGAAACAGATCCCGCGTGGCCCCTTCCGCCCCCGACCAGACCGAAACCGACAACATCATCAGATTGCCAGCAGCAAATCCTGACAGCGCCAGCGACAACAACAGCTCCCGGCCGTAACGGTCTTCTGCCGCCTGGGCGGTACTGGCAGCCTCGAAGGGAAAGACGTCATAGCCCATATCGATCAGAGCCTTGGCCAGATCATTGGCGGAAACCGTGTCCCCCGCCCATGCGATGCGAACCCGTTTGGTGGACATGTTGACCCGGGCTTCCTGAACGGCCGGATGGGCTTTGAGGCCCTCTTCGATGCGTTTGATACAGGCCGGGCAATGAATATCGGGAACCGTGACCTCGAGGCGGAACGTGCCATTTTCACCGCGCTCGGCATAGCGGTCGAAATCAATCGAAACAGGGGGGGACGGCCGGTTGGCCGGGGGGGAATTTGCGCCCGTCTCAACCGGGCAAGCCGCATCCATTTACGCTTCTCCCAAAAACACAATTCTCTCAGCCCCCCAGCTTTCGCATGATTTTCATATCATAATGGAGCGCTTGAGGGTGAGACAACGGGGCATTTCCGCGCTGCTGGCGGGCAAGGGAGCGGCCCAATGGGTGGAACACCGTCTTTGTATCTATCCTTTTATTTTATACCGGCGGTATTTATCATTGACCGCTGATGTTTTCCGTATCCCTTTGAATGTTCTGCGTAAATTGAACGATATACGAG
>WGBT01000066.1 GCA_015494185.1 Hyphomicrobiales bacterium
GCCTTGCCCTCTCCAGTGGGAACAAAACAGCGGGCGCAACGGCTGGAAATCACTGCACCGCTGCCTGAACACATGGCCGAAACCTGGGCATTGCTGGGCTTTGATCTACAGAGCTGAAAAAAGCCTCTCAATTTATGGTTAATTTGCAAATGGATATGGAAATCGCAAGCAGTCAATGATAAATACCGCCAGTATCAGCTGCTTCGTTTCATAAAATTTTCAGCCCAAACCTGCCCTTGCATTATTCCATGGTGAGCATTTTTGCATTTTCCGCTGGTTTGTCAAGGATGCAACCGCTTCGCGGCCGCAAACAAGCGAACGTGGAGTGGCGGGAGCCCCGCAGGCGACCGGCACGACAGGGGCCTAAAAAATGACGGTCCTTGATAAACCAGCGGAAGATGCCAGTGTCGAACCATGGAATGGAAGGGCTGGGTTGACATATCTGCAAGGGGACAGGTTTGGGCGGTAAAGAATGAGGGCAGGGGGAGTGCCCTGAGGGGGATTCTTCTCGTTTTCCATTGTGGAGGTTTGATTTTGTGCAGCCACGTTTGATCATCTTTGACTTTGATGGGACGCTGATGGACAGTCAGCCTCTCATTTTGGAAGCCATGCGGGCGGCCTTTTCTCATTGCGGCTATCCCCAACCATCGGACCAGGCCATTCGTAATGTCATCGGCCTGTCTCTTCACGCCGCCATGGCCGCCTTGCTGCCGCAAACCGATAGCAAGGAACAGCATCGGTTGGCCGCGGCCTATAAGGCGGCCTATCGTGATCTGCGCGAAAATCAAAACCGGCGCGAGACACTGTTTCCTGAGGCCCGCCAGACTATTGAAATGCTCAATGCCATGCCGGACGCCGTGTTGGCGATTGCCACCGGCAAAAGCCGCCGCGGGCTTTATGGAGCGTTGGAGCGCGAGGGGCTGCGGTCCTATTTCGTCACTTTGCAAACCGCAGATGATGCGCCCAGCAAACCGCATCCGGCGATGCTCCATCAGGCGATGCGTGAAACCGGTATAGGGCCCAACCGGACGGTCATGATCGGGGATGCGACTTTCGACATGATCATGGCAAACCGTGCCGGCGTGCCGGCCATTGGGGTAGCATGGGGGTATCAGAGGCCAGAACGGCTGCGTGCCGCTGGGGCGTGGGAAATTGCGGCGGATTTCACCGATCTGTGCCGACGGATAGAGCGGTTGCGGCCTATGGTCCAACTTGCCAAGGAGGCTTGAGCAATGGCCCGTTCACCCGATTCGTCGAGCCCGCCAGCCCGGCCCAATCCGGCCTTTTCCTCAGGGACAAAGTCACAGGTCAAGCGGTTCTATAAAGCGGTTGAGATTGTCCAACAGACCGATGGTTATGGTATTGCGCTCGATGGCCGGCCGGTGAAGACTCCGGGCGGGCGAAAATTGACAGTTCCCACAAAGGGCCTGGCCCAAGCCCTATTGGAAGAATGGCAAGCGCAAGCGGGGCGGATTGATTGGACCTCGATGCCGCTCAACCGTTTGGCTTTCACGGCCCTTGATGGTGTTGGCCCGCACATTGAGGCGGTGCGCCGTGAAATCGCCGATTATGCCGCCAGCGATCTGTTGTGTTATCGTGCGCCCCATCCCCAAGCCTTGGCGGCCAAACAGGCGGCGGCTTGGGACCCCGTGCTGGCGTGGCTTGCGCAAAGTTTTGATGCGGTTTTTGAAACGGGGGAAGGGATCACTTATATTGCGCAACCGCCCCGCTCATTGCAACAGATTGCCGTTCATTTGCAACGCTATGGTCCGTTTAGCCTCACCGCCTTGCATGTCTTGACGACCCTTTCCGGTTCGGTCTTTCTGGCTTTGGCCGTTCAGGGGCGCTTTTGTTCTGCCGCACAGGCTTGGGATTATGCCCATATTGATGAGGACTGGCAGGCAAGCCATTGGGGCCATGATGCCGAAGCGGAACAACGGCATAATCGTCGCAGGGCGGAATTTCTCACAGCAGCCCGTTTTCTCCACCTGCTGGCTGGAGCAAGCGAACAGATGTCTTGATCACAGTTTCATTGATAGCGGTTTTCATACCAGCGCCCCCTGACCTTTCTTCGTATAACGTTCAATCAACGCAAAAAGTTCAAAAGGGATACGAACAAGCCTAAGCGGTCAATGAAAAATACCTCCGGTATCAGGCACGAAAAAAACCCCGCGCAACAGTTTGCTGCGCAGGGCGTTCGGGTGTTCAAATGCCCCTTTAGAATTTTTAGAATTTCCGTTGTCAGTGAGGAATCTTGGCCGAGTTGGCCGCGTAAAGATAGGTGCCTGCCACAGCGCCAATCATCACGACGACAGCAGCAGTTATTCCCGCGCCGGTCAGGGCGAAGATGGTTCCAGGGCACAAGCCAACCACGCCCCAGCCCAGCCCAAACAGGGCGCCACCAAGCAGGTAACGCTTCCAATGGGTTTTCCAGCGTGGGTCACTGGTGGGAACCGTGATCGGGGGGCCCTCAAGGGTTTCCCGGCCAGACAGGCGGCGCATCACCCAAACCCCAATGATGCCAACCACAAGGGCCGATCCAATGATGCCGAACATGTGGAAATTCTGGAAATGGAACATTTCCTGCGCACGATACCAGCTTGCGGCTTCCGATTTGACAAGAGCAAAGCCGAAGACTGTTCCAAGAAGGGTATAGAGTAGATATTTCATGTCCAAGCCCTCCCTAAAACAGCAGAGGCACGATGAGCCAGGCCGCAATCACGCCTCCGCCGAAGATGCCGATGGCGGCGATGATTGATTCTGGAAGCATCATGGCAACGCCAGAAATGCAGTGCCCTGAGGTGCAACCATTGGCGTAGCGTGTTCCAAAACCAATGACGACACCACTGAGCAGCAACAGAACAATGTTGCGCGGTGACAAGGAATAAAGCGCAGCAGGCGCATATTCTGTTCCCTGTTGGATGCCATAGCTTTGTATCAAGGCTTGCGCTGCGGCTGTGAGCTTGATCGGCTCAGGATTGGTGAAGACCCAGCCTGCCAGCGCGCCACCAAGAACAATGCCAGCGACGAAAAACAGACTCCATTTGTAGTCGCGCCAGTTATAGCCGGAGCGTTGCGAACATTGCGCGACTTTCTCCGGCAGGGCAATGGCACAGAAATGTTCGAAATTTTTCGATGCCCCAAAGAAGCGGTTTCCCATGAAAAGAAGCAATGGCACCATCATTCCAATCACAGGACCGGCAACGTACCAAGGCCAAGGCGAGCTTAAAAGGTTGAAAAGATGATCCATACCTTTTCCCCTAGTTATATTTTATTCTTTTTGATTATTATTTGTTTTTGTTGTTTTCCATCCACTTTAGCTTTCCATCCACTTTGGGGCCCCTCATAATGGCTCGATAATGAAGTGCCCAACAACAGCTGCAGACAATTGAAGCAATCGAAGAAGATTGTAGGTAGCAGATCGGAGCCGTATGCTTTCCGACACCCCTATCTTCTCCATGTTACATTCTTTTCTGGGCAGCATTTTGTGCAGTCATTATCCAGCTTTGCCTCCCTTCCCCAAACTGGCTTAGGAAGCCAACGGATCATTCCGTCTTAGCAGAGGTTTTGATCTCTGCATATGCGAATGTCTGACGAATGCGACAATTTGTCAACAGAAAATGTTACCTTGTCGCCTTGATTTCATTTCTTGGTTACTTATGTGACATTTTTGCCCTATTTGTGTTATTTGCCTTAGATCGAAAACAGGCGCTTGCGTATTGGGAAGGTTATCATGGCGCCGATGATGATCATGGCGAATACCGCCAGAGACGAGAGCGCCAGGGTCGAAACCCCGCTGACACTTTGCCCCACGGTGCAGCCCAGCGCCATCACCGCGCCAATGCCCATCAATACCGCACCGATGATATGGCGCAGCATGTCCCGTCCATCCGTGAAGGAGACCAGGCCAAAGGGCTGAGCTATGCCATTGTCGCGCCAGGTGACGAGAGCAGAGAGAAAGGCGCCAAGAATAACACCCATCACGCTGGCGATGGAAAAGGTGATCGTGGCTCCGGTATAGGTCATGAGATATTGAATCATGTTCCCGGTGGGTGCAATGAAGGACAGGCCGACCACAGGCACGGGGTCGAATTCATCATTGCCGAGCACGCCCGTGGCCCACCAGGCCGAAGCAACCAAGAGCCCGATGGCGATGCCTGAAAAAATATGCCTGAATGAGGTGCGGAATGACCGGCTCAAGAAGCAAAAGAGCAGCATCAAGCCAGCGACAAGGGTGGTTGCGGCGATGATGGCCATTTGCGGATCGAGCCCGGCGGTGACATTGAGCAGATGGGGCAGGCCCGGATCTTTGAGGCCGAGCGTTTGAACATCGAGGTGGAAGCGCTCATCAAGGGCCACCCGTATGACCGCGAAGATGCCGCGCAAGGTCATATAACCAACGACGCCGACGATCAGGACGACGATAAAGGCCCGAATATCGCCGGCTCCCATGCGCACCAACATCCGCATCCCGCAGCCGGAGGCGAATACCATGCCCATACCAAAGATGAAACCGCCAAGCAGCAGGCTCAGCCAATTGACTTTGGCGGACAGGAAAAACGATTGCGAGAGATCGAGCCAGCCGGCATAGGCCATTGCTTGTGTTGCGATGATCGCGGTGGCGGCGGCCAAAATCCAGGCGCGGAACCGGCGCCAGTCACCCTTGGCGGTGATATCGTAAAGCCCGCCCATGGTACAAAATCTTGTTCGATGGGCAATAATCCCAAAAATGACACCGATGATGAGGCCGGCCAGGGCGACCGTGGTCGTGATCGGCATCTCTTCAGTGAAGGCATGCAACCATTCCAACATCGTTTCCACTCAGTACTCACATCTTACAAAGCCGCGCTGTCATACACATAAACCACATACACATAGCACGGGTTATGTGA
>WGBT01000067.1 GCA_015494185.1 Hyphomicrobiales bacterium
GCGTTGGGGTGCGATTTCCCGGCGGCCGCCAGAACACCGTGTTGGTGATATAACAATTGGTTTCACGGGAGCAGTTGATCGCTTGCAACATTTTATCGAGCAGTTGCCCGGCACGGCCGACAAAGGGCCGCCCCGCCAAATCCTCATCACGCCCCGGCGCCTCCCCGATCAACATCAACGGGGCATTGGCCTGACCATCGGCAAAACATAAGTTTTTTGCGGTGCGCTTTAAAGGGCAGGCATCGAAATCGGCAACCGCTTGGCGAAGTTCATCGAGATTGCTGGCCTGCCGGGCCTTTTCACGGGCCGCCATCACCGCCGCATCAGGGGCCAGCCGTGGTGTAGCAGGCCGTGCCGCAACCGGACGGGCCCGGGCCAATGAAGCGCCGCCAACGGCTGAAGCTGTGGCAGGACCAGACGCGGGCGGCTGTTGTCTCTCGGCCAAATCGGCCAAAGAAGACAGCTCATACCAACCTGAGGCAACATCACTGACAGCAGTATCAACCCCCAACTCCACATACCATTGCAAAATTTCCGCCAATTCCCGCGACATATGACCCCGCATGTACCCCACATGAATTAATTGCCGAAAACCAAAACCTTCGTCTCGCTCATTTAACACCGATTGGTTATGAGTTGGAAGAAGTGGATAGGAGGAGAAATGATCTATGAGCGGTGACAACAGCCCGGTGCAACGGGAAATATTGACAACCGATGTGGTGATTGCCGGAGCTGGACCGGCGGGCCTGTCAGCGGCCATCCGGCTCAAGCAGAAGGCCCGCGCACAAGGCCGGGACATCGATGTTTTAGTGCTTGAAAAGGGCTCGGAAGCAGGCGCCCATATTCTTTCGGGGGCTGTCTTTGATCCCGCCCCGTTGAACCAGTTATTGCCCAACTGGCAACAGACGGGCGCACCGCTTGCTTGCAAGGTCAGCAAAGAGGAATTTTATTATCTGGGCGAAAATGCCGAACTCAAAATTCCCAACCTATTGCTGCCGCCAATGATGCGCCATCGCGGCCATTATGTGATTTCGCTTGGCGAATTGACCCGTTGGCTGGGAGAACAAGCGCAGGCTCTGGGCGTTGAGATCATCCCGGGGCAACCTGCCACAGCCCCTGTTTTCGACCGCAATGACCGCCTGATCGGCGTGCGGACCGGCGACCAAGGGCGGCGCAAGGATGGAAGCCGCAAGCCAAACTTTTTACCGGGCCTTGAAATTCACGCCCGCTATACGCTGATCGCTGAAGGCGCCCGCGGCACCTTGGCGGAACAGGTGATCGAAAAATACAACCTCCGCGCCGGACGCGATGTACAGAAATATGGGCTTGGTATCAAGGAACTGTGGGAAATCGATCCCGCCCGGCACAGCCCCGGTTACATTCTCCATACCCTGGGCTGGCCCCTTGACAATGGCACAGCGGGCGGCGGTTTTCTGTATCATTTCGGTGAAAATCTGGTGTCGGTGGGCTTTGTCACCCATTTGAATTATCAAAATCCCTATCTCTCCCCGTTCAAAGAATTTCAACGCTTTAAGACCCACCCGGTCATTCGCGAAACCTTCAAGGGCGGGCGCCGGATCGGTTATGGCGCCCGTGCGCTCACTACAGGGGGCTGGCAGTCGGTGCCCAAGCTGGTGTTTCCCGGCGGCGCCCTGATCGGTTGTGCGGCGGGGTTCATGAATGTCCCGCGCATTCAGGGCGCGCATAATGCCATGGCCAGCGGCATCGCCGCGGCTGATGCCATCAGCGAAGCCATGACCAAAGACAGCAACCTGTTGCTCGATGATTATGAAACCGGTTGGCGCAACGGCCCCATTGGCCGCGACTTGAAACCGGTTCGCAATGTCAAACCGCTATGGAGCCGATTGGGAACGCTGGGGACGATGGTGCTGGGCGGTCTTGATCTGTGGCTGAACCGGCTGCTGCCCGTTCTGCGCCACACGCTTCATCATGACAAAGAAGACCGGCTTTCCTTGAAATCCATCAAAGTCAGCTCTCCGATCGAATATCCCAGAGCTGACGGCGTTTTGACTTTTGACCGGCTCTCTTCTGTGGCTTTGGCAAACACCCATCATGCCGAGGACCAGCCGGTTCATATCAAACTCTTCGATCCGGATGTGCCCATCACCAGCAATCTGATCAAATATGATGAGCCGGCGCAACGCTATTGCCCGGCCGCGGTCTTTGAAATCCTCGAACAGGAGGACGGCGCCCCCAAATTCATCATCAACGCCCAAAACTGCATTCACTGCAAAACCTGTGAAATCAAGGATCCATGGGGCAATATAACCTGGGTGCCGCCAGAAGGCGGTGGCGGCCCGAATTATGGGAGCATGTAATATCAACGCTGCTGGACAGTTTGGCGCAGGCGTGCTAGGCATGGTCTTGGCTGGCGGTGGACGGGTCCCTCGCCAACCGGGTCAGGTCCGGAAGGAAGCAGCCCTAACGAGTTCGACACGGGTCACCGTCCAGCCACCTAAACGCCGCCTCAAATCTGTCGTCCCTAATCTGCCGCTATGACAGAACCAGCTCGCAATTACACGGTCTTGGCCCGCAAGTATCGGCCCACCACCTTTGCCGACTTGATCGGCCAGGAACCGATGGTTCGAACCCTTACCAACGCCTTTGCCACTGGACGGATTGCCCAGGCCTATATGCTCACCGGGGTTCGCGGGGTCGGCAAAACCACCACCGCCCGGATTCTCGCCCGGGCACTGAATTATCAGACTGATGAAATCGATGCGCCAACCATCGACATGCCGAAACTGGGCGTACATTGCGCCGCAATCATGGAATCCCGGCATCTCGACGTGATCGAAATGGACGCGGCTTCCAACACCGGCATTGACGACATTCGCGAAATCATCGAAAGCGTTCGTTATGCACCGGTTTCGGCCCGCACCAAAGTCTATATCATTGACGAGGTGCACATGCTTTCCAAGGCCGCCTTCAACGGCCTGTTGAAGACGTTGGAAGAGCCCCCGCCCCATGTCAAATTCATTTTCGCGACAACCGAAATCCAGAAAGTGCCGGTCACCGTATTGTCGCGCTGCCAGCGTTTCGACCTGCGCCGGGTGCCGCTTGAGACA
This sequence comes from Hyphomicrobiales bacterium, assembly GCA_015494185.1. Classification (GTDB taxonomy): domain Bacteria; phylum Pseudomonadota; class Alphaproteobacteria; order Rhizobiales; family S144-35; genus S144-35. Next base: position 3,090 of record WGBT01000067.1, read on the forward strand.
TTGGCCGCCCATTTCAAGAAAATCGCCAAGCTGGAACAGGTCAGCATCGAAGAAGAAGCCCTGTTGCTGATTGCCCGGGCCGCGGAAGGTTCGGTGCGTGATGGTCTGTCGATCCTCGATCAGGCCATTGCCCATGGTGGCGGTGAAATAACCGCGGCCGCCATTCGCGACATGTTGGGACTGGCCGATCGCACCCGGGTGGTCGAACTGTTGCAATCGGTACTGGCCGGCAAGGCGGAAGCGGCCTTGAAAACCCTCGATGAGCTGCACCGGGATGGCGCCGATGCCGAACAGCTGCTTGGAGAACTGGCGCGTTGCGCCCATCTTTTGACACGCATGAAAGTGGCGGGTCCTGATAGCGCCGGTCCGGAACTTTCCGAAGCCATCCGCCAACAACTGCTGGCCTTGGGCGAAGGCTTGAGCATCCCGGTCCTATCACGGCTTTGGCAAATGCTGCTCAAGGGGCTTGAGGAAGTCAAAACCGCCCCAGACCGGCAGGCAGCAGCGGAAATGGTCATCATCCGCCTGGCCCATATCGCCAATTTGCCCGCTCCTGACGAACTGATCAAACAGTTTCAGCACGCCCCCCTCCAACCCGCCCCTTCCAGTGGCAACAGAACCGACACAGCCACGCCACGGCCTGACATGGTCATGGAACGCATGAGGGAACGCATGAGGGAGCACATGGCCGAAACACCCGCCGCAGTGCGGCAACCCGCCCCGCCTCCTCCTCCGGTCAAACTGAACCGTTTTGAAGATCTGATCGATTGTGCACTGGCCAAACGTGATCTGATGCTCAAAGTGGATTTGGAAAACCATGTGCGGCTGGTCCGTTTTGAACCCAACAAACTGGTCATCCGGCCGTTGCCACAAGCCTCCAAAACCCTGATCCAGGATCTTAGCCAGAAACTGAAAGAATGGACCGGTGAGCGCTGGATGGTGGCGTTGTCGGAGGAAGAGGGCGCCCCCCCGGTTGGCGAACAACGCCGGGCCGCCCAACAGGCCCGCATTCAGGCGGCGCGAAGCCACCCCATGGTCAAAACCGCGTTGGAGCTGTTTCCAGACGCTGAGATCACAGATGTCCGAAAAATCGACGCCCCGCCAAGTCAGGCTTCTTCAGAATTCAAATCCAAAGCTTGACGAAGCCAAAAACCCGATGTATTGCGCCAACTGTTGGCGGCTTGGGTAAAGAGCTCGCCCTTAATCCAACAAACAATGTCAGCCCTGCCTTTGCATTCCATGGTGAGACCCTGCAAGTTTGGGCCGAAAGCAACTGGCAACAGTACGAAGTTAACTGTCGATTTTGCACTTTTTATGTGAGCCTTTCTTTATTTCAAATTGTTTCATCTAGACTGGAGCTTTCTACGTGTCATCTTCTTCTGCCTCCTTGAGCCTCGACAGTTTCAATTGCTGCAATACGCTACGCGTCAACGGGCAAGACTACATCTATTATGACCTGCGCAAAGCCGAAGCCAACGGTCTTGAAGGCATCTCATCCCTGCCCTATTCACTCAAAGTCTTGCTGGAAAATTTGCTGCGCTTTGAAGATGGCCGTTCGGTCACCAAGGACGATATTCAGGCGATGGCCGATTGGCTGGTTGAAAAACGCTCTGATCGGGAGATCGCCTATCGTCCCGCACGGGTTTTGATGCAGGATTTCACCGGTGTGCCCGCAGTTGTCGATCTGGCCGCCATGCGCGAGGCCATGCAGGCGCTCAACGATGACCCGGAAAAGATCAACCCTTTGGTGCCGGTTGATCTGGTTATCGACCATTCGGTGATGGTGGATTATTTTGGCACGCGAAATGCCTTCATCCGCAATGTGGAACGGGAATATCAACGCAACCAGGAACGTTATGAATTTCTGCGCTGGGGCGCGGAAGCCTTCGATAATTTCCGGGTCGTTCCCCCGGGAACGGGGATTTGCCATCAGGTCAATCTGGAATATCTGGGGCAAACCGTGTGGGTCGGCAAAACCGCTGATGGAACCCTATTGGCCTATCCTGACACGCTGGTGGGCACCGACAGCCATACCACGATGATCAATGGTTTGGCGGTCCTTGGCTGGGGTGTCGGCGGGATCGAGGCGGAAGCCGCCATGCTCGGCCAACCGATTTCGATGTTGATCCCGGAAGTCATCGGCTTTGAGCTGAAAGGCGAATTGGCCGAAGGCACAACCGCCACAGACCTGGTGCTGACGGTGACACAAATGCTTCGCGAAAAAGGCGTGGTTGGCAAATTCGTCGAATTTTATGGCGATGGGCTTGATCATTTGTCACTGGAAGACGAGGCCACCATTGCCAATATGGCCCCGGAATACGGAGCGACCTGCGGCTTCTTTCCAATTGATGATGACAC
>WGBT01000068.1 GCA_015494185.1 Hyphomicrobiales bacterium
GCCTTTATTCCCTCTCGATCACATGGCGCAGGCCGGCGCGGAAATAATCATATCCAGTATAAAGGGTCAGTAACGCGGAAAGCCAAAGCAACACACCCCCAAGTGATGAGACAACACCTGCAAAACCGGTGAGATCGGCCATGAACTGGTCGCCTGCCGGCCCCGCCAGCAAAAAACCAATGGCAATCATCTGCATGGTCGTCTTCCATTTCGCCAGCCAGGTGACCGGCACCCGAACCGAAAGCTCGGCAAGAAACTCACGCAGCCCCGAAACCAATATTTCCCGTGAAAGGATGATCAAGGCCGCCCAGATCGCCGCCCCCGCCAGCGTGTTGTCATATACCAAAATCAACAGAGCCGCAGCAACGATCAACTTGTCAGCGATTGGATCTAACATGGTGCCAAGAGCTGATTGCGAGGCATAGACACGGGCAATCAAACCGTCAAAAAAATCCGTCACAGCAGCCCCGACAAAGATTGCCAAGGCCACCCAATGCGCCAAATCACCATCCAGATAAAGATAAGCCGCCACCATCGCTGGCACCGCTAAAATTCTGGCATAGGTGAGCAAATTGGGCAGCGCCATGATCGCCGCCCCCCCTGTCATACGTTGCTGTTGAGAAGATGATCTGATGGAAACCATAGAGTTCTGCTTAATTGACCGCGGCCTTTCAGTTTCCCAATTCCCCCAATTCACTGGCCAAGGTGTGAAACCGGAAACCCAAAACCCGCCTGTTATTTTTCTGTCTGCTCGTGAAAATAATCAAACAAGGTTTGTGCCGTTGTTTTACTGATCCCCTCCACCGCCTGCAAATCGGCGACCGATGCCCCCATCACCGCCTTGGCGGAACCGAAATGCCGAAGCAGTGCCTTTTTTCGTGCTGGCCCGATGCCGGGAACCGCATCCAGTGGCGAAACCGTCAGCGCTTTCTTGCGCCGTGCCCGGTGTGATCCAATCGCAAAACGGTGAGCTTCATCACGCAGTCGTTGTATATAGTATAATACAGGATCGCCGGGCTCCAGTTCAAATGCCCTATAGCCCCCCTGCTTCCCCTTGATATAGAATTTTTCCCGCCCCGCATTGCGATCCGGCCCCTTGGCAACGCCGACCACCGCAATGGCGCCATCATCGAGGCCCAGCTCTGCCAGCACTTCATGGACTTTCGACACCTGCCCTGCCCCGCCATCGATCAACAACAGGTCCGGCCAGACCACCGGCTTGCCCGCAGCACGATCCTTGACCAAACGCGCAAACCGCCGGCTGAGCACCTCGCGCATCATGCCGAAATCGTCGCCTGGGGTGATGTCCTGCGATTTGATATTGAATTTCCGGTAGTGCTGCTTGGCCAACCCCTCTGGCCCGGCCACGATCATCGCCCCAACCGCATGGCTCCCCTGAATATGGCTATTGTCATAGACTTCGATGCGTTGCGGCGGCGCCTTGAGGGAAAACACCCGCGCCACACCTTCCAAAAGATGGGTCTGGGTGCGCGCCTCTGCAAGTTGACGCGCCAAAGCCTCACGGGCATTGGTCAACGCATGCTCGACCAGCGCCCGCTTCTCCCCCCGTTGCGGCACCAAGAGTTTCACCTTGCGTTCCATACGGGTCGACAGGGCTTCTGCCAAAAGCGCCCGGCTTGGCACATCATGGGACAACAAGATCAGCCTCGGCGCCGGCTTGTCGGCATAAAATTGCCCGAGAAAGGAATCAAGCACCTGCTCGACAGACAAACTCTTGTCGGCGCGCGGGAAATAGGAACGATTACCCCAATTCTGCCCGGTGCGGAAAAAGAACACCTGGACGCAATATTGTCCAGCGTCTTGATGAATGGCGATGACATCCGCCTCTTCCACGCCGGCAGGATTGATCCCCTGAGACGCCTGAACATGGGACAAAGCCGCAACCCGGTCACGAAAAACCGCAGCCCGCTCATAATCTTGCACCGCGCTGGCCTGTTCCATCAGACGCACCAGCTGTTCCCGCACCTTGTTGCTCTTACCGGTGAGAAAATCCCGCGCCTCTTCCACCAGCGCCTGATACTCACGAATTGAAATTTCTCCGGTACAGGGCCCTGAACAGCGCTTGATCTGATAAAGCAGACAAGGCCGCGTGCGGCTTTCATAAACACTATCGGAACAGGTCCTGAGCAAAAAGCCGCGCTGTAATGTGGCAATGGTTCGATTAACAGCCCCAGCCGAGGCAAACGGACCAAAATACTGCCCCTTGCGTTTGCGCGCCCCGCGATGTTTGAGAATCTGCGGCGCCTCATGATCCCCGGTCACCAGAATATAGGGAAAAGCCTTGTCATCCCGCAACAGAACATTATAGCGGGGCTTCAACTGCTTGATCAGATTGGCCTCGAGCAACAAGGCTTCTGATTCCGTCGTGGTGGTGATGACTTCCATGGCTGCGGTGGCCAAGATCATCCGGGCAATCCGGTTGCTGTGACCGCTCAGCCGGGTATAGCTCGACACCCGTTTTTTCAATGACCGCGCCTTGCCGACATAAAGCACATTTCCCTGGCGGTCGAGCATTCGATAAACCCCCGGCTTGTGCGGCAAGGTTTTGACGACGCGCGCGATCACCGCAGGCCCGGTTTCGCCGCCGCCGAGGTTCTCCTTTCCACCAAGAACTTCAAGATCTGCGTCACCTTGTCTTGCTTTACGACTCATGAATACTTCATGTATATTTTAACGACTTGTAAAATGATCGCGCTCTATTATAGAACCACAGCCCAAAACCACCAGACGCACAGCCGAAACGGCGTATTTTTAAAACAGGCTGGCCTTGGTGTGGCCAAATGGCTTCAGTATTCATACAATTTTATATAGCTATACCCTGACAGGTTTACATGCGACAACATCTGCGAATAAAATCCCGCTTGGCAGGGGGGAGAGATTTTAGCCACCCCGGCACCGGTCACAGGACCGCCCGGTCCCAAACCAACCGTCCCCAAACGGGTTTGCCCCGGCCACGAACAGATTTGTTAGAGTATATTCTTATGAGTAACAACGCGACGCTTACCGCGCAACAAGCAACTGCGCCCCGTCGATATGACTGGAAAACCAGTTTGAAGCGCCTTGTCCGCCTCAAACTTTTCATTCCAATGATACGCAATGCCCATGCGCCGGAATTTACCGCCCGCGGTGTGGCGGTGGGCGTGTTTTGGGCCATGACCCCCACTTTCGGCATCCAAATGGCGCTCGTACTGGGCCATTGGATTGCTTCACGGCGCCTGTTCAACTGGGACTTTTCACTGGTCAACGGGCTCGCCTGGACCTGGATCACCAACGCCTTCACGATCATTCCCGCTTATTACCTGTTTTATCTCACAGGCTTACTCATACTCGGCCGTTATGGCGACATCAGCGGCTATACGGCCTTCGGCGCCAATATCGCCGCCGCCATCGACGCCAACGCCTCTTTTCTGACCCAAGTGCAGCAAGGTTTTGCCGCGCTTTGGAGTGATATTGGCTGGCCCATCCTCATTGGCTCAATCCCCTGGGCCATCGCTTCTGCGCTGTTGTCCTATCATGCCGCGCTGGGCTTCATACGCCGTTACCATGAACAACGTCAGGCCCGCATCGCCCGCAAACAAGCCAGAACCGCCAGAACGGTTCATGTTTGATTTTTACGCCCAAGTTGAAAGAATTGAAAGCTTGGGGAAAGATTTGCTGGCTTAGCCGCCATCTCTGGCGATCCGGTGGGAAACCGGCTAAACTGGCTTCATGCAGCAATATCTTGACCTGATGCAGCGGATACGCCGCGAAGGCGTACGCAAAATGGATCGCACAGGCACCGGCACGCTCAGCGTGTTCGGCCACCAGATGCGCTTCGACCTGGCCCAGGGCTTTCCGGTCTTGACTACCAAAAAATTACATCTGCGCTCCATCATCCATGAACTGTTGTGGTTCTTGAAGGGTGACACCAATATCCAGTACCTCAAGGACAACAAGGTTTCCATCTGGGATGAATGGGCCGATGAGCAGGGCGATCTTGGCCCGATTTACGGGTATCAATGGCGGTCCTGGCCGGCCCGTGACGGTGGCACCATCGATCAAATCGCCAATGTCGTGCAAAGCCTGAAAGAAAATCCTGATTCCCGCCGCCATATCGTCTCGGCCTGGAATGTCGCCGATATCGAGCACATGGCACTGCCCCCCTGTCATTGCCTGTTTCAGTTTTATGTCGCAGAAAACCGCCTGTCCTGCCAGCTCTACCAGCGTTCCGCCGATGTCTTTTTGGGCGTGCCGTTCAATATTGCTTCTTATGCTCTTTTGACCTTGATGATGGCTCAGGTGACCGGTTACCAACCCGGCGAATTCATTCACACCTTTGGCGACGCCCACCTTTATCTTAACCATCTCGAACAGGCCGATTTGCAACTTTCCCGAACCCCGCGCCCATTGCCGCAAATGCAAATCAACCCAGAAATTTCCGATATTTTTGCTTTCCGGTTTGAAGATTTCAAATTAATCGGCTATGACCCACACCCACATATCAAAGCAGAAGTATCGGTGTGAGTAAGGTGTGAGCAACATGAAACGGGTGATCGTCGTAGCCGTGGCCGAAAATGGCGTGATTGGAAAAGATGGCCGAGTGCCATGGAAGATGGGCTCTGATATGCGTCATTTTCGCCACCTGACAATGAACCATCCGGTCATCATGGGCCGCAAAACCTGGCAATCCCTGAAACAGCCACTGGTCGGGCGGGACAATATCATTGTTACCTCGAACCCGGATTTTAAAGCCGAAGGGGGCCATGTGGTCAATTCGCTGGAAAAGGCCCAAGAAATCGCCGAAGAATTCGCCAAAATGCGCGGTGTTGAGCAGATCATGATCATTGGCGGTGCCGATATTTACCGGCAAACCCTTCCCCACGCCCATCTGATCCAGATGACAGAAATACATGCCCAGCCTGAAGGGGACACTTTCTTTCCCGCCATCGCGCAATCTGATTGGCGGGAGATCGCGCGCGAACGTCATGAAAAAGGCCGCAAGGATGACTATGATTACAGCTTCGTGACTTTGGAAAGAATTGCAAAACCTTCCAAGTAAGGCTAGGTTCTGTTGCAAAACGCCATCTGGTGGTATTGGGCAATAGGGCCTTACATCATTTAAATTTAAGCTCAGGCCAGACACTTCCATTGCCAAAAGCCAATGCTTATCTGTAGAGCACCTGGAATGAATGGCAAACCATTTACCCAATTTGAAACGAACACAGGCACACAGCAAACCCTTCATGATAAATCTCGCGGCAATAGGCAGGAACACACAGTCACTTGCCAAAGTTTGCGTGGCATAGAATAAAAGACCAAGATCAAGACAAGACGACGAAAATAGACTGAGAGGAATTATGCCCTGGAGCAGTCAAAACGGCGGCGGAGGATGGAAATCATCGGGAGGCGGTCCCTGGGGACAGGGGCCTGGCCACGGCGGAGGCGGAAAGGGCGGCTCTGACGGCCCTAATCCGCCAGACATCGAAGAGCTGTTGCGGCGCAGTCAGGACCGGCTCAAAAAAGCCATGCCTGGCGGCCCCAAAGGCTCCCCCCTGATGGGCGGTGGACTGCCCCTTGCCTTGGTGATTATCGCAGCTGTTGCCTTTGCAGCCTTTTATGCTTTCACCGTCAAGATCAATGCCGATGAGCAAGGTGTTGTGCTGCGTTTCGGCAAATTCGAGCGCCAGCTGCCGCCAGGCTTGCATCTGCGCTGGCCCTATCCCATCGAAGAAGTCTTGAAGCCCAAGGTAACCCGTGAAAAACAACTGTCTGTGGGTATTTATCGCTCTACCAGCAGCCGTTTCGGCCAAACCACGGGGGGAGACATTCCCGCCGAAAGCCTGATGCTTACTGGTGACAGCAATATCGTCGATATTGATTTTGATATTTTCTGGCGGATTCAGAGCGCGGAAAAATATCTTTTCAATGTCCGAAACCCTGAGCTGACGGTCAAAGCGGTTGGCGAAAGCGCCATGCGTGAGATTGTGGGCAAAAGCAAAATCCAGCCCCTGATGACCAAAGACCGTGTGCCCACAGAATTGGCGGTGAAAAAATTGATGCAGGAAACCCTTGACAAATATGATGCGGGCATCGTCATCACCCGGGTCAAACTCACCAAGGTCGATCCTCCCGCCCAGGTCATCGATGCCTTCCGCGACGTACAAGCCGCCGAAGCGGACCAGAAAACCACGATCAACCAGGCTCTCGTCTACGCCAACAAGATTTTGGAAGAGGCACAAGGTCAGGTCGACAAGATTTTGGCCTCAGCCCGGGCCTATGAAAAACAGACCATTGCCGAAGCCACCGGTGAAGCCGCCCGGTTTGAGAAAATTTACGCAGAATATAAAAAGGCTCCCGAAATCACCCGGCAACGGATGTTCTTGGAAACCATGGAGCGCGTATTTGGCAAAATGGACAAAATCATCATCGACAGCAAAGGGAGTGGGACAGGTGGCGTCGTCCCCTATCTACCGCTTTCGGAACTGATGAAACGCAAACAGGCAGGGGGGCAATAAAACAATGAAAATAATCGCAAGCCTGTTGGGATTGATCCTTGTCGTCTTAGGAATTTTGGCGGCATTCGCCTTGTTCACGGTCGATCAGCGCCAAGCGGCCATCGTGCTGCAATTTGGCGATCCCAAACGCATTATCACCGAACCCGGCCTGCACTACAAAACTCCGTTCGTGCAGAATGTGCTTTATTTCGACAAACGGATTCTCGATCTTGATGCAGCCCCCCAAGAGGTGATCGCCGCGGACCGAAATCGTCTAGTGGTCGATGCCTTCGTGCGCTACCGGATCAAAAATGTGTTGCTGTTTTATCAACGGGTGAGAAATCTGGAAACTGCACGCAATCAACTGGCCAGTATTCTTGAATCTGCCCTGCGCCAGGTTCTCGGCCGCGCTCAATTTCAGGAAATCGTAGGCAAAGAACGCTCCAGGTTGATGCTCAACCTGACCAAACAAGTCGATGCCGATGCCAGGTCTTTGGGGCTTGAAGTCATCGATGTGCGGATCAAACGGGCCGATCTGCCTGAAGCCAACAGCAAGGCAATTTACGCCCGCATGCAAACGGAACGAAAACAAGAAGCCGAAAAAATTCGCGCTATAGGCCGCAAACGTGCCTTGAAAATTCGCGCTGAAGCGGAAGAAAAGGTGACCGTGATGAAGGCCAACGCCACCCGGGATGGCCAGAAAATCCGCGGTAACGGGGATGCGGTTCGCAACAGTATCTTCGCCAAAGCCTTTGGCAAGGATCCGGACTTCTTCGCCTTCTACCGGGCCATGCAAGCCTATGAAAAAGGCTTAAATCCGCAAGACACCCGGATGGTGCTTTCCCCTGACAGCGAATTTTTCCGCTATTTCAATAATCCGCGCAGCCCGTCTGCTAACAGTGCCAACCGGTAAGGAGAATATCGCGCTCGATGAGTGATCTTCTGACCGCCTTGGGTTTGGTGCTCGTAATCGAAGGGCTGCTTTGGGCCCTGGCACCAGGAAAAGCCCGGCAAATGGCGCTTGAAGCCGCTGGGCTGCCCGAACAAACACTACGGCTTGGCGGCACGGTTGCCGTCCTTGCCGGGGTGTTCATCGTCTGGCTGATCCGTGGTTGATATCAAGGGCCTCGATATTGTTGCTTCCCGATTGTCAACTGCCCGTTCTGGCTCCATCTCTTTGGATATTTGCCGTTTATTGAACGCGACAGAAGTTATACCAAGGCCCCTGACCTTCATTCGTATACCGTTCAATTTATGAAGTCTCTTCAAAGGAATATGAAAAGTGCCAGCGGTCAATAAAAATACCGGAGGTATTTTTTTAATTTTACGTAAATTTCCCGGCTTACGCATGAAAGTCAGGAAGCGCGGGTATTTGGATTAGAACCTATCTCTTCTGGCCTGCCCCCGTCCTTACCTTCCATGATGAAACACTGGCATTTTCAGAAACTTTGTCAAGGGCTGCCAAAGGCAGCCGCGAAGCGGTTGCACCCTTGACAAAGTTTCTGAAAATGCAAAACGCTCACCATGGAAAGTAAGGACAGATCTGACCGTGTCAGCCTGGGCATCTCTGAATAATACCAGCAGCCTCTACTTGGCTCCGTCTATCTTTCAATTTACGAAGGAACGCCAAAGGGATACGAAAAACCTAAACAGTCAATGACAAAAACCGCCGGTATAAATTGCGGCCCTGCCGCCGCCCTTTTCAGCCCAACCATTTTTGCAAAAGCTCTTTGAGGGCATCGCGCTCGAAGGGTTTTGACAGGTAATCGTCAAGCCCGGCTGAAAGGCACTGATCCCGGCTTTGTGAAAACGCATTGGCAGTCAGCGCAATGATCGGAATGAGATTGGGCTGCAGTCCTCGCTTTGCCAGGATTTTGCGGATTGCTTGTGTGGCTTCAAAACCATCCATTTTCGGCATGTGAATATCCATGAAAATCAGATCAAAAGGCCGCTGCGGGTTGCGCTCCAGCGCCGCCCTCACCGCCTTGAGCGCCGCTTCACCATCCCCCGCATGGGTGACCTTACACCCCGACATTTCCAACGATTTTCGCGCCAGAACCATGTTGATTTCATTGTCCTCGACCAAGAGCACATGATAACGCGGCGGCTCTTTTGGCTGCCGCGATTGTGTTGCCAGCTCCTCCTGACTGGCGACCGATCTCGTTATCGCTTGCCCCGCCGCAGATACCTTTTCGGTTGGCAAGGCCGGCTTTTGCTTTTGACCCTGCTCCTGAGTTGGCGCCACCAGTTTACTCACTTGAGTGAGCAGCGAAACCGGCCGCACCGGCCGCACCAGATAGGCATTGACCCCAAGCTCGCGCAACCTTGCCAGCTCGCTCCGCTCCAATGGCTTGATCAAGGCAATCACCTTGACCGGCCCCTTACCGTCCTCTGACTTGGCTTGCGCGCGATCCGACAAGGCTTTGAGAAACGCCTCAGACCGAATCTGATCTGTCAGAACAACGTGAAAGGGCGTGCCATTTTCCTGATACTGGCGAAACACCTCAACCGCCTGGGAAGGGGTGCAAATTGCCGTTTCAGCCCCACAGGCCTGAAGCGTACGCATCAGCTCTTCGACCTCGATTTGGGATTGACAGGCGGCAAGCACCCGCACCGGCCGCTCGAGCACCGGCCAGCCAGCCCCAAGGGTTCCACCGTCCTCGCCTTCAACCGCTTTCAGGGGTAAGGTAATGGTAAAGGTCGACCCTTCACCAAGCTTACTTTCAAGGCTGATCCGCCCCCCCATCTCCTGCACCAGACGCTTGGTGATGGCCAGCCCCAGACCGGTCCCGCTGGCCTGACGCGTAAAGCCTGAATCGACTTGCTCGAACTCGGCAAAGATCTTTTCATGATCCTCAGGGGACAGCCCAATACCGGTATCACGCACTTCGATCTTCAACTGCGGTTCTTCTTGATGGATGGCGGACAACCGCAACGCAAGCCCCCCTTTTTCCGTGAATTTAATGGCATTCCCAGCAAGATTGAGCAGAATTTGCCGAATCCGGGTCGCATCGCCAAGGATTTTCCGCGGCAGATCGGGCGCCAGAAAATAACCGATTTCCAACCCGTTCTCGGCGGCGCGAGGGGCCAGCAATTCCACCACACCTTGCACCGTCTCTTCCAAATCGACCGGAGCGTTCTCCAATTTCACCTTGCCCGCCTCGATCCGTGAAAAATCCAGTATTTCATCGATCAAGGTCAGCAAAGTATCCGCACAAGAGCGAATGGTTCGGGCATAGCTTTTCTGCTCTGGCGTCAGATCCGTATCAAACAGCAGATCGGTCATGCCTTTGACCCCGTTCATGGGGGTGCGAATTTCATGGCTCATGGTCGCCAAAAAGCGGGTTTTCGCCTCATTGGCGGCCTCGGCCTGGTCCCGCGCCTGTTGCAACACCGCCTCGGTTTCCCGCTGCTCGGTGACATCACGGCCAACACTTTGCATTTCGATGAGCTGGCCCTTGTCATCAAAAGACGCATAATCCTGCCAGCTGAACCAACGCAGGCCATTGGCGGTCACAATCCGCTGGCAATAGTGACGGCGATGCTCCCCGGCTTGAAATTCCGGCACCGCATCGCCTTCGACCACCTCGGGCGTGAAATGGGAGCCGATAACCTCCGTATGCGTGGTGTTGAAGGTCCGGCAAAACGCATCATTGACGAAGGTCAGCCGGCCTTGTTGGTCGCGGCGTAAAATCACCTCGGTCTGATTGTCGAGCAGGTCACGATAGCGCGCCTGGCTGTCGCGCACTTCCCATTGCAGATCACGCAAGGCTTCCAAATCCGCTTCCAGCCGCTCCGCCAACAGCTTGAAGTCAACTGAACCATCATCCTCTGCTGCCGCACTATTTCGCATCGCCCCTCCCCCTGAGGGATGGGCAACATAGGCCGCTGCTCCCAACAACACCATGCTCAACCCGGCGATCAGAACGACATGTTGAAGACCAAGCCACCCCTTGGCAACCCCAATGGAGGTCATCGCCAAACCAATCCCCGCACAGATCAAGGCAAAGCCCCAGGGATTGTCGAGCGCTTCATCCAGCAATGCCGCAATTCTGTGCTTACCGAAGCCGCGCCTGCCAACGGCTTGTTGACGGGACGGTTCGGCTGGCCGAAGCTGCTTTTTTCCTTCCTTCCGTGGTGAAGAGGGGGATGACAAAGGGGCAAGCTTTTCGACATTGGAGCGGGCCTGCTTCTGGGAGCGTTTGGACATGGTTTTCAATACCTGTGACAATCAAAACATCCAAATCATTGCCACAAGCCTTACACTTGGATTTTTAAAGAAGTGTAGGGAAGTTTTGAAGAAGTGGGCGGCCCTGCCGGCCTTTTATCGTCAGAGTTAACAATGTGTAATACCGGCGGTCTTTGTCATTGACCGCTTGAGTTTTTCATATCCCTTTGAAGTATCGAAATAAATTGAAGGGTGCACGAAGCAAGGCCCAAGTGCCGTTGGTATACATCCCCTCAAAAAGGGCTGTTGACGATGGCCGCAGCTGACATAAGCGGATAAACTCAAAATTCAGTTGACAGAAGGAAACGAAATGTTCAGCGGTTTTTTAGTGCCAGCACTGGTTTTCTTGGCGGCTGCCGCCATTGCCGCCCCCCTTGGCAAACGCGCCAAGATCGGCTCGATTCTGGGTTATCTGATCGCTGGGATTCTGATTGGGCCTTATGGCATTGGCCAGTTCTATGAGCTTTATCATGTGGAAACCGTGCTGCACATTGCCGAATTTGGGGTGGTGCTTTTGCTGTTCACAATCGGGCTTGAACTGCAACCGCAACGCTTATGGGAAATGCGGATGAAGGTTTTCGGTTGCGGCGGTTTGCAGGTTGCAGCTTCGGCAATCCTGATCGCAACGGCGCTATGGCTGAGTGGCCGATCGGTCGGTTTTGACATCCTCATTGGCGCGATGTTGGCGCTGTCCTCCACGGCCTTTGTGCTCCAGATGCTCGATGAGCGGGGTGAGTTGACCGCCCGGCACGGACGGACCGCTTTTTCAATTCTTTTGTTTCAAGACTTGGCCGCAATCCCCATCTTGGCCATGGTGCCGCTGTTCGCCGCTCATACCGCGCTCAACACCGGCGTGCTGACCGATGCCGTCCTCAATCTGGCCGTGGTTGCAGGCGTGTTTATTGTCGGACGCTATGTGCTGCGTGCCATGCTGCACATGGTTGCCGAAACCCGGGTTCATGAAGCGATGACCGCAACCGCCCTGTTCATGGTCACAGGGGTTGCCGGCTTGATGCAATGGGCCGGGCTCTCGGCTGCGCTGGGCGCCTTTCTTGCCGGTGTGTTGTTTGCCGGCTCCTCCTTTCGTCATGAATTGGAAGCCGATGTCGCCCCCTTCAAGGGGCTGTTTTTAGCGCTGTTTTTCATTGCCGTTGGCATGGGTCTTGATCTGTCGCTGATCTATCAACAGCCAGGGCTTGTCATAATGGGGGTCATGGGACTGATGATCATTAAAGCCACGGTCTTGTTCGTCATTGGGTTGTTATCAGGGCTTAACAAGGCCCATGCCCGTCGTCTCGCCCTGACTTTGGCGCAAGGGGGGGAGTTTGCTTTTGTCATTCTCACCGCTGCCGTCACCCATCAGATCATGGCCAAGGAGCAGGCCGCGCTGATCGCCGTGATCGTCACCCTATCGATGGCCATCACACCGCTGTTGATCTTGTTCGATGACCTCATGATCCGGCGCCGTGGCAGATCGGAACCCGACTATGAACACCCGCCCAGTGGTTCGGGCCATGTGGTCATTGCCGGTTTTGGCCGTTTTGGGCAAATCATCGCCCGGATCTTGCGCGCCCGGCAGATTCCGTTTACTGCCCTTGACAAATCTTCCCGGCAAGTCAACTTCATCTCCAAATTCGGCAGCCGCATCTATTATGGTGATGCCAGCCGGCTTGATATTTTGAAAGCCGCGCAAACCCAAAAAGCCCGCGCTTTCGTCGTCGCTGTCGATGATCCTGATGCCGCCGTGACCATCACCGAACTGGTCCGAAAACATTTTCCGCAAGTCCCGATTTATGCCCGGGCCCGCAACCGAACCACGGTTTACCGGCTCATGGATGCCGGCGCCCAGATCATTGAACGGGAAACCTATCAATCCGCCCTTGGCATTTCCCGAAAGCTGTTGTCCGATCTTGGCTTTTCCGAACGTGATGTGACCTGGAGTGTCGAAACCTTCCGCAAACACGATGAAAAACGGCTTTACGATGACTACAAACACTTCACGGATATGGAAAAAATTCAGGCGCGGGCCCGTGAAGAAGCCGAAGAATTGGAGCGCCTGTTTGCCGAAGACGCCGCCGAGCAAAGGCGGTTGGGACGGCAGGTCGATTGATCGGCCACTGGCCCCATTGCATCCGCAACACAAATGGGGCTAAATCATAAAAG
>WGBT01000069.1 GCA_015494185.1 Hyphomicrobiales bacterium
AAATGGGGGAGGAGGTTCGTGCTCAGGCGAGGGCCAATCTGAACGATGGGAGCCCGCCTGAGAGCCGTAGCGGTGAGCTCGCCCGTTCACTGGAAGTCAAATTGGATAGGACAACGGGGACTATTCGTGTTGGCACGCCGCTCAGCTATGGCAGATCCCTTGAATTTGGCACCGTGAATGCCCCGGAAAAACCCTGGTTCGGTCCAGCTGTCGCCATGGTTGTCAAAGATATTCATCCCCGGTTCCGCCAAGTTCTGGCAGACCTGTTGCGTCGCTTCAAGCGTCAGGGCCGAGCAAGCTAGTTCAAGGTTGTGCGTACTAGTTCTTTCTGGTTCTTTCGCTATAAAGAGCGAAGGCAATTGCGTGCCGTCTTGGCGGTGCCAGCCATCCCTTTCTGTTGACTTTTCAATATCCATTCAATCCTTAAATCAAGGAGTTAGGAGCGATGGCCACTGCTGCGGGCTGGGCGCTGCAAAAAGGGCTTTATCAGGCGCTGCAGGCCGACCCGGCTTTGATCGCATTGCTGGGAGCGCCGCGCATCTATGATGATGCCCCGCAAAACGCCCAATTTCCCTATGTCACCCTCAGTCAAACCCAAATCCGGGACTGGAGCACGGGAACCGAAACCGGCGCAGAACATACGGTGACGTTACATGTCTGGTCGCGCTCGCGCGGCAAGAAACAGGCTTTTGAAGTGTTGGCGGCGATCCAGGCGCTGTTGCATGATCAGACCTTGCCACTGGAAAATCATCGCCTCGTCAATATGCGTCATGAATTTTCGCAAGTCAGGCGCGATCCGGATGGTGAGACCTATCATGGCATCGCCCGTTTCCGTGCCGTTACCGAACCGGTCATCTGAAATACCGAATCATCTGAAATACCGTCCGCCGCTTTTTTAAGCGGCTTTTTTTATGCAACTTTTTACGCAAAGGAGCACCCATGGCAGCGCAAAAAGGCAAAGACCTGTTGCTGAAAGTGGATAGCGACGGGCTTGGTGTGTTTACCACGGTTGCCGGGTTACGAGCCCGGAGTTTGGCCTTTAGCACCGATATCGTCGATGTCACCCACAGCGAATCGGTGAACGAATGGCGCGAGCTTTTGGCCGGCGCCGGCACCAAAACCGCACGAATCTCAGGCAGCGGCATTTTCAAAGATGCCGCCTCCGATGAAATCGTCCGCAACTATTTCTTTTCAGGCATCATTCGCAACTGGCAGATCATCATTCCCGATTTTGGCACCGTTCAAGGCGCTTTTCAGATCACGGCTTTGGAATATGCCGGCAATCATGACGGTGAGCTGACATTTGAAATGAGCCTGGAATCGGCAGGTGAGTTGAGCTTTACAGCGCTTTAGGAGAATAAAAACATGGTCAATTCCCATCGTGGTGAAATCGAAGCCGTTTTGGATGGCAAACGCTTAACCCTTTGTTTAACGCTTGGCGCCTTGGCCGAACTGGAAGCGGCTTTTGACGCCGATGATTTGCAAGCACTGGCCAAGCGGTTTGAAACCGGCCGCCTGAAAGCTTCCGACATCATCAAAATTTTGGCGGCCGGCTTGCGCGGTGCGGGGCATGTCTTTGCCGATGAAGAGGTCGCCCAGATGCGTTGTGAGCGGGGGCTGGCGGGAATGATCGATATCGTCGCCAAACTGCTCGAAGCAACCTTTGCGGCCAAGACATGAGGAGAGGGCGGGGCATCATGCAGCAAAATTCTGCAGGGCGGCAAAGTCCGTTCCGGGCCTTTTCCTGGCGCGAGGCGATGGGCTTTGCCTTTGTCGAATTGAAACTTTCGCCCCAAGCCTTTTGGCAGATGACCCCACGGGAGTTTCAGGCGGCCCTTGATTGGTATCGGGGGACACAGACATTGCCGGCCACCACCCGCGATAGTTTCGAAGCCTTGCAAAAACGTTATCCAGATCAGCCCCAAAACGAGGTGACACAGAGGTGACACATGGCGGAAGTCTATGAAATCGGTGTCAAGTTCAGCGCCGATAGCAGCCAACTTGATCGCAAAATCAAAGAAGTTTCAGGCTTGGGAAAAGCTTTTGGAACGCAAATCAGCAAATCGCTGGAAGCTGCGGTTTTCAGCGGTAAAAAATTTTCCGACGTGTTGCGCGCTTTGGGCTTGCAATTGAGCAAGCTGGCCTTCCGGGAAGCCGTCAAGCCGCTTACCAGCGGGCTTGGGAATCTGTTGGCCTCGATTTTTTCCGGTTTTACGGGGCAGGGCGGGGCGCAGCTGCCAAATGTCAAGGGGTTTGCCAGCGGTGGAGTGATCAATAGCCCGGTCAGCTTTCCTTTGGGCCGACAGATAGGGCTTGCCGGCGAAGCGGGGCCAGAGGCCATCTTGCCGCTCAAACGGGGCAGCGATGGGCGGCTTGGGGTTCAGGCGACGGTGTCCCGCGGCGTTCAGATCACCTTCAATATCTCAACGCCGGATGCGCAAAGTTTCATCCGCTCGCAAGGCCAGATCGCCACCATGCTCAATCGGGCCGTCGCGCGCGGGAACCGCAATCTGTAATTTGGGGAGAAGCCGGAATGGTTTTTCATGAGGTCCGTTTTCCAACCGCCATTTCCCGCGGGGCTACGGTGATATCCCAGCGGCGGACCGAAATTGTCGTGCTGGGGTCGGGGCGCGAGGAGCGCAATGCCCGATGGGCCGATTCGCGCCGGCGCTTCAATGCCGGCTGGGGCATCAAATCGCTCAATGATCTGTATACGGTGATCAGTTTTTTCGAGGAACGCCGCGGCCGTCTTTATGGCTTTCGCTGGAAAGACCCAAGCGATTATCAATCGGCGCCTCCCCAAAACGCGATTACCGCCACGGATCAGCTTTTAGGCACCGGGGATGGGGTGAAGGCCGATTTTCAGCTCGTCAAAACCTATGGCACCGGTTCAACCGCCTATTTGCGGACGATCAACAAACCCGAGGCCGGCAGTGTGAGCGTTGCGGTCGATGGGGTGGTGAAGGCGGAAGGGACGGATTTTTCCGTCGATACGACAACCGGTGTGGTGAGCTTTTTACCCGGCGCCATCCCCGGGGCGGGGCAAACGGTGACAGCCGGTTTCAAATTCGATGTTCCGGTGCGTTTCGACACCGATCAATTGGAAATCAATCTAAGCCATTTCGAGGCCGGTGAAATTCCCGACATTCCGGTGATCGAAATCAGAATTTAGGAGTTGAGTATGAAACAATTACCTGCGGGTTTGCAACAACACCTCGATACGGGCACCACGACCTTGTGCTGGTGCTGGCGTTTGACGCGGACTGATGGGGTGCGGATTGGTTTTACCGATCATGACCGGGACTTGTCCTTTGATGGCACCGTTTTTGAAGCCGCAAGCGGTTTTTCGGCCAGCGAAATCGAAAGTTCCGTGGGGCTGAATGTGGACAATTTGGAAGCGGCTGGTGCGTTGCAGTCTGAGAAGCTGAACGAAGCCGATCTGGCGGCGGGGCTGTTTGACGATGCCGAGATCGAAATCTTTCGGGTCAATTGGCAGGATCCTGCGCAACGGGTGCTGATGCGGGCCGGAAGTGTGGGAGAAATCACCCGCATGGAAGGGGCGTTCGTTGCCGAAATCCGCGGCCTTGCCCACTATTTGCAACAGCCTTTCGGACGTCTTTATCAATATGGCTGTGATGCGGATTTGGGAGATGCGCGTTGCGGGGTGGACCTCAATCAGGCCGCGTTTCAGGGCACGGGGAGTGTTGTTACGACATCAAGTGAGACCGCCCTTATCGTCAGCGGGTTGGATAGTTTTGAGGCCGGTTGGTTTACCCGCGGCCTGTTGCGCTGGACCAGTGGCGGCAATCTCGGTCAGAAAATGGAAATCAAACTGCATGCCATTTCTGAGGGCAAGGTTTTGCTGGAGCTGTGGCAACCGATGGCTGAACCCATAGCCGTTGGCGATGGCTTTACGGTTTCGGCCGGCTGTGACAAGCAGTTTTCGACCTGCCGGTTGAAATTTGCCAACAGTGTTAATTTCCGGGGCTTTCCCCATATTCCCGGGAATGACTTCTTGGTTTCCTATCCCAATAGCGATGATCCGGCAAACGATGGCAGTGCATTGCAGTCATGAACGATAGGCCCGTCATGAACGATAGAGCAGATCAGATTGTTCGGATCGCCCGCAGCTGGATTGGCACGCCATACCGTCATCAGGCGGCGGTTAAACAGGCTGGATGCGATTGTCTTGGTCTCGTGCGCGGTGTCTATGCCGAGTTTTATGGCCGCGAAGCCGAAACTCCGCCCCCTTATTCCCCAGATTGGGCCGAAGCGCAGAAACGGGAAACCATGATCGAGGCTGCCGCGCGTCATCTCGAGCCCGTTGCTTTTGCAGACATGGCGCCTGGGGATGTTCTCATCTTTCGGTTGCGGCCTGGTTTTGTCGCCAAACATGCCGCCATTCTTGCAAGCTGTGATACCATGATCCACGCCGTGGAAGGCGCGCCGGTTTGCGAGGTTTCATTGTCGAACTGGTGGCGCCGCCGTCTTGCTGCGGTCTTCCGTTTCCCCAACCCATCGAATTACTAACGCCGTTCCCTGAGATTTCATTATGGCAACGATTGTTCTTTCTTCACTCGGTGCTGCTGCCGGGGGGGCTTTACTGCCTTCTGGCCTGTCAGTTCTTGGCGCAACTCTTTCTGGTGCCGCCATTGGTCAGGCCCTTGGGGCCACTGCTGGTTCCTATATCGACCAGGCTTTGTTCGGAGCTTCTGGTCAGCCCCAAAGGGTTGAAGGGGCCAGACTGTCCGATTTGCAGATCACAGCCTCGAGCGAAGGGGCCCCAATTCCGCATGTCTATGGCCGCGTCCGCCTTGCCGGTCAGTTGATCTGGGCGACGCGTTTTGAGGAGGAGATCATCACCACAACCCAATCTTCAGGCGGGGGGAAAGGGCTTGGCGGCGCAGGCGGAGGAGGGGGGACCACTGTCAAGCGCACCGAATATCGCTATTATGCCAATTTCGCCATTGGGCTTTGTGCAGGTGAAATCACCCGGATTGGCCGGATTTGGGCCGATGGCAAGGAGTTGGATCTTTCGGGGATCACCTATCGGG
>WGBT01000070.1 GCA_015494185.1 Hyphomicrobiales bacterium
GCCGAAGAATATAAGGCCATGACGGAACAGGCAATCGCAAGTTATGAACAGGCTCTTGCCGAAGCCCGCGCCAAGGCCCATAACATTGGCCAGGAGACCCGGGAACGCATCAACGCCGAAGTCGAGCGCGAACGACTCGAAGTCGAAAAACAACTGGCCGCAACCGCAGCGGAAGCCGAGGCCCGGATTCGGGCTTCAAAAGAAGCTGCCATGGCGCAAGTCAATGTGGTCGCTGGCGCAACCGCAGAAGAAATCGTGAAAACATTGATTGGCACAACGGTTTCAGAAGCCGAACTCAATGCGGCCGTTACAGAAAGTCTAAAATCGGGATAAGGTTTCATTTGTATTATGGCATTTCTCTCTGATCCCTCATTTTGGGTTGCTGTCGCCTTTTTTGGCTTCATCGCCCTCCTCTTCTATTACAAGGTCCCAACGCTTGTCATCAAAGCGCTTGATGACCGGGCGGCAGAAATCAAACGCACCTTGGACGAAGCCCGCGCCCTTCGCGAAGAAGCTCAAAAAGTGCTTGCCGATTATCAACGCAAGCAGCGCAATGCCCAGTCAGAAGCCGAAGACATCATCGCCATGGCGGAGCGCGAGGCGCAGACTTATGTTGAGGAAACCAAGCGCGCTTTGAAAGAACAGCTGGAACGCCGCACCAAACTGGCGGAAGAAAAGATTGCCCGGGCGGAACTTCAGGCCATGGCGGAGGTGCGTGCTCTTGCCGCCTCGGTTGCTATTGAAGCGGCGGAAAAGCTCATCTCCCAAAAGCTTGCCCCTGAAACCGCCAACGCACTGATCGAACAGACCATCAACGACATCAAAACAAAGTTGAATTAACGACCTCATTCAAGGTTTCCCATAATACGCGCAGAGTGGAACTTGGAAGGCCTCGGGGATGATGGGAAAATATACAGAGAAACAAGGAAGGGGAATATTTTGGGGAAGCTGTTTCCTGCAATGGTCTGTTCTTCTCGCTCTTCCCTTTATAATTGCGCAGCGCTATCGCATCCCTTCCCAATCCCCCAACTGACCTCAAGGAGAGCAAACCCGCGCAATTAATTCAGAGGTTTCCGAAGGGATTGATGAGTGACCGGTTCATGCTTTCCACATCCCTTTGAATATCTTCGCAGATCAAATGATATAGGCATCACTGGCGACAACCATTTGTATGAATAATACCAACGCTCCCTGACCTTCATTCGTATACCGCCCAATTTACGCAGAACATTCAAGAGGATACGGAAAACATCAGCGGTCAATGATAAAAACCTCCGGTATAACAGCCAGAATTGCTGAAGGAATCCAATTGAGGAATCCTCAGTGATGTTGTGATCAATTGAGCTTTGCTGGGGTGATGTTGGGAAGACGTAAAAAGGGGCAGACCGCAAAAACTGGTGGCGCGGCATGATCTGCTCGACTTGGCCCCGTCTGGACGCATTAATAGAGGCTATCAATGCGGGCAAATATGGCAATGCCGGGCTTGAGCGAAATCCGACGATTTAAATCCGATTATATGTGATCCGAATTGCGATCTAACGAATAGCCCGCCTCCTCTTTTCAGCTCCTCACCGGCCTCAGCCACCGGCCTGTACGACCAAAACCGGGCCGTTCGACCGGTTGATGATGCGCTCGGTTCGGCTGCCAAACAGTGAACGTCCAACCCCGGTTCGGCCATGAGAACCCAAAATAATCAGCGTGTCCCCCTCGTGTTCTTCCTCGATGATGACATCATCGAACAGTCCCTCACGGACAAGCCCCTTGGTGTCCACGCCTTCTTGGCGCAGATAGGCCACCCCGCGTTCGACAATCTTTTCGGCCTCGGCCTGGCGGCGTTGGCTATGGGTGGGGACTTTGACGGACAACACGGTGACATGGCTGTTACAGCATTTCGCCAAGGCTGCCGCTGTGACCGTGGCAGCATCCGAGGAGCGCGACCCATCGGTGGCAATAAGAATATCTTTCCAAAAATGTGACCCCGGCGGCGCCACCAATACCGGGCATGGCGCATAACCGATGACATTGCCACCCAGCAGCATCCGGGTAATCGGATCGCGCTCATGACGGCCAATCACGATCATATCGGCTTGCACCCGCTTGGCTTCCTTGATGATCGCTTTGGAGGGATCATCGGCCATTGGCAGCGCTGTGAAAGTGGGAATGCCAAGCGCTTCCGCCTTGGCTTTGAGAGCGGCCAAATGGGCTTCGGCTTCTTCCTGCAGCGGGGTAGCGCCGCCTGGGGTGAACATCCCCCAAGCACCCTCGACAATGGCCCGGACAATATGCAATTCTGCCCCGGCCCGCTCGGCCAGGTCGATTGCAAGAATTTCAGCGCTGGTGGAATATTCGGTCCCGTCTGTAGCCAGCAAAATCCGTTCCATGCGGCCAATCGGGGACATTTGGATAGCGTTCAACTGGCGCCCTTCTTAGATTTTAACAATCGATACTTAACCTGACAGACAGTGCCACATCAGCCCTTGCCTTTTATCATGAGACCCTGTCTGCCAGACCAAGTCTCCTGTTTTTATACATTTCACAACGACCGCCCCCGGTCTTTCCCAAGGCTTCTGATCAATCGGCTAAGAGGCATCACTTTGTTCCAAACGGAGCTGTTCCCGCTTTTTCGCTTCAGAGATACCATAAAGCAAAGCCCCGACAATCAAAACCGCGCCGCCAATCAAGGCAAAAGCCATAAGGGCAAAACTGATGCCTTGCAAGACCGAAACGGTTGTTTGGCTGAGCTTTTCGATCATTCCAAGGTCCGCCATATAGACCGGCACCACGAAAAACCGGCTGAACAGAACGATGATCATGATCGTTCCCATCACCCCCTTGACGATCCAAGGTTTAACATAGGTGGTGCCGATAGCCCCTACCTGCAAGCCAAACAAAGAGCCGGCAAGAATGATCATCGCCAAGCGAATATCGACATAGCCGCCCATGGCATATTTGATGGTGCCGCCAAGTCCCATGATAAAGGCAATGACAAGCTCAGTGGCTGACGCCATGATACTTGGCACCCCGAGCAAATAGATCATCGCCGGCACCCCAATAAAGCCCCCCACCGCAATGGTTGCGGCCAACATGCCCGTGGCAAATCCCATGGGCACGGTGACAAGAACCGAAATCTCCGACTTGATGCTTGGGAAATAGACCATGGTATAGGGAATCCGGATCGAGCGGATCCACAAGGCAATGCGATTGGGCTTTTCCTCCTCCCCGCCACCGCCATGATAGGTCTTATAAGTGTCATATAACACGAAACTGCCGACCACGGCCAAGATGATCACAAAAGCCACGCTGACATAAAGGCTTGACCCGGCCTCCCCATAGGTTTCTCGAATCGACTGTTGCAGTGAAGCGCCATAAAGCACCCCGGCTTCAGCTGAAACGCCCATAACCAGCCCAAGCTTGAGATCGACCTGGCCAAATTTGGCGCGTTTGATGGCCCCCACCAGCGACTTGGGGAATTTGTGGGCCATATTACTGGCCACGGCAACGATGCCAGGCACGCCCATGCTCATCATGGCGGGGGTCAAGACGAAGGCGCCGCCTGAGCCGATAAAGCCGCTGACCATGCCAGCCACCACCCCCACCAGGAACAGGATCAAGATCATCCAGCCATCCAGCTCGATAAAATGGGTGGTTGCTGCAGCTTCCATCCCCCTGCTCCTTCCTTGATCAATGGGCGGAACGGCTCAACAAAACGGGCATAACCATAGCCATCACACCATAAGCCATCATTATGGCTATTTTCGAATGGTATTGGGCTTGAGCCCCACGGCCTCCCAAAAAGCGCTGGTGAAGTTGCCATGCGCCAGCGAAAACACCAATGCAATCACGACAGGAACCAGAGGCGACCACCAATGTCCTATGCTGGCGGCAAGAACCGTTTCGGCATTGATGAAAAGCAAGGCGTAAAGGGTAAGACTCAATGTGCCCCAAGACAAAACTTTTTTGAATTTCGGATTGCGCCACACCCAAAACAGCGGGGCGAAAAGATGTTTTTTTATCGTTTCGAAGAGGCGGGAAACCTCAACAGCGCCCCGGTTAGCGGCAACACCGTGAAAGACTGCAGCCCTTTTAGCCATGAAAGGGCTGCCGGTATGGAGATGATATTTGGCCGCAGCCGCATTGAGGAAGGGATTGAGAAAAGGGCGCTTGAAGGGGCTGGATGGCCTTGCGGACCCATCGTCTGATGAAGCTGAACCGCAAAGCGGTCTCCCTCCGGTCATCAATTTATGCTGACGGTGAGCTGCCAGCACATAAGGATTACGGCATTCTCTTACTCTTATGTGGTCATTCATGAGGATTTCTCATCCTATAATTGGGTCATTGGGGGCCTGATCATTTCCCGCCGCCCACACCTAAACGCAAGGTTGGGCCTCTCAGGCAAGCGATGGACAGGTGCAGGCAGCAAGCTGTTAAGCGGTTAAAAAGACAATGAGATCAAAGACTTTATAACTTATAATTAAGTCTTGGCACCGGTTTCAGGCAATGCGACAAACCGGAGCAGATCATGCCCGCGAGCCGCTCCAAAACCTACTGGCGGATGAAATCCAATACCGCCTGTTTGAAGTGCTTGTCGCCAACCGTCTTCATATGATCCCGCCTTGGGATGCTGACCGCTTGGGCGTTGGGCATCAGCGCCGCCAATGCTTCCGCCGACCCCGCGATGTGATCTTCACCGCCCACCACCACCAGCACCGGTTTTTCAATCCCCTTCAACGCTTCGGCGGCAATCGGTTCCCGGGAAGCCCGCATACAAGCGGCAAGGGCGCGCAGATCACTGCCGGTTTGTTCAGCGAATTGCCGAAACGCCCGCGCCATTGGGTCCGTCACATCCAGCAAAGAACGCGCCTCCAAAGCGTGAGCAATTGTCTCCGCCCCTCCAAGGCCATGGACCATATTGATGCCAAGCCCGGCGAAAATGACCCGGCCGATACGGTCAGGATGATTGAGCGTCAAAAAAGCGGCAATCCGCGCCCCCATGGAATAGCCCATCACATCGGCCTGCTCAATCCCAAGATGATCGAGCAACCGCCGGACATCTTCGGCCATGACCGCCGCCCCATAATGGGCCGGATCATAAAGCTTCTGACTGTTCCCATGCCCCCGATGATCGAGACCGATCACCCGCCGCCCAGCCTTGCGAAGGGTTGCAACCCAACCGGTTGCAACCCAGTTCGTCATCCAATTGGAGGCAAAACCATGCAGCAAAACAATGGGCGGCCCCTCGCCCTGATCAAAAAAGGCGATTTCAACGCCGTTGGAGTGAAAATAGTGCATGTTTGATGTCAGGAAGCTTCAATCGTGAATGGTCTTTAATCGTAGAAATGCCCTCACTCTGACAACCGCTGGCAGACAATGTCAATTCCGTCCTTATCTTCCATGATGAGACACTGGCATTTTCATGAAGTTTGTCAAGGGCCGCCAAAGGCGGCCGCGAAGCGGTTGCACCCTTGACAAACTTCATGAAAATGCAAAAACGCTCACCATGGAAGATAAGGACAGGTTCGGTCTCCAAAGAGCGAAAGCGTTGACGGCCGTCCGGACTTGGCAGCTATTTTTTCATCTCCCCTCTACCATTCTTTGGCTTTTCTGGCTATGGTGCCGGCAAATCATCCAATTCTTTGTTTTTTGCCGTGAAAGAGGTTATGGCCATGGCCGATCCTGTCGTTCCTTATCTTGCCAATGATGTTGGCTCCGAAAATATCCGCATCGGCGTCAAGAAATTCATGTGCATGGGGGCCACACCGCCCTATGATCATCCGCACGTCTTTCTCGATATGGGGGCCGATGATCAGATCATCTGCCCTTATTGCTCGACCCTTTATGTCTATGACAACGAGCTCGCAGCAGACCAATCAGACCCGCCCGGCTGCATCCGCAACAAGGAAGAAGCCGCCTGATCCGCGTTGACCGGATCGGCGCATTGTCACCCGTTTTCAGAGCGCTTCCATGCCTTTTGAGCCCGAACCGGATCGCATCCTGATCATAGGCGCTGGCATTGCGGGGCTTGCTGCGGCCATCGCCTTGAGCCAGGCCGGCCAGAAAGTCACGGTTCTTGAAAAAGCCAAAAGTCTTGAAGAAATCGGCGCTGGCGTACAGCTGGGGCCCAATGCGGTTCGGCTGCTCGATGCCTTAGGGGTCAGCCCCTATCTCAAACCCAAGGTCAGCGCCCCTAAGGGGGTGATCCTTTATGATGCCCCTTCAGGTGAACAGATCAATCAGATCCCGCTGCAAGGGTATATCGAACACCGCCATGGCGCCCCGTTTTGGGTGGTGCACCGTGCCGACCTGCAACAAAGCCTGCTCAATAGGTTGCAGGAATTCGACAGCAGCGAAGTGGTGTTGGACTTCCACTTCGAGATGTACAAATATCAAAATGATCACGTCTGCATTCTACGCGAAGAGGGCGATCCATTATGCGGCAAGGCGCTCATTGGCGCCGATGGGCTATGGTCGCAGATCAGGCCGCAAATCATTGGCTTTCGCAGTGAACCGGTCTTTGCCGGCAAGACCGCCTGGCGGGCCTTGATCGATTGCGATGCGCTGCCTGATGGTCTGTGGAAGAGCCATACCGGGGTCTGGCTGGCTCCCAATGCGCATGTCGTCCACTATCCGGTGCGTGGAGGGGCAAAGCTCAATATCGTCGTCATCATCAACGATCGCTGGCGCGACAAGGTTTGGTCCGCACCGGGGCGGCGCGATGATTTGCTGGCTCATTCTTCCCATTGGGCCCCAGAGTTGCAGAAACTAATTCAAATCCCGCAAAGCTGGCGCAAGTGGCCGCTTTACCGTCAACACCCTCGGGCGCGCTGGCCGCTGGCCATGGGACCGGTGGCGTTGATTGGTGATGCCGGCCATCCGATACTGCCCTTTTTGGCGCAGGGGGCCGCCATGGCCATTGAAGACGCCGCAGTCCTTGCAACTTGTTTCAAGGACAGCAATCAGCCGGTTGCGGCGCGGCTGCAAAACTATGCCGCCGCCCGCCAATCCCGGGTGCGGCGGGTTCAGTTTCACTCGGCATTGATGGGCAATATCTATCATCTGGCCGGCGCCATGCGTTGGGCCCGCAACGCAGTCCTTAAACGCCGTGATCCCCGGTCGCTGCTCGCCTCGCTGGACTGGCTTTATGGTTACCGCCTCGACAAAGATATCTAAACCTTCCCGCTTGGTTGTTTCGGTTGTTCGTCAGGCGCGAGCAGTTCCGGAACATTGGCCTTGCGGCGAATCCAGTTGATGGAGCCCAGCACTGCAGGCTGGCTGATCAGCCAACGTTCCAATTGATATTTGCCGGGAAACTGAACCAGCGAAACACCGATGAGAATGGTCAAAATCCCCTGCCCTGGCAACACCAGCATCGCGATTCCGGCAATGATCAAAATCACCCCAATGATATTTTTGACAATGCGAAAACCCCAATAAAGCAATGGATTGAGCTTTTGCCCCATGACATCAGGGCGTTCTTCACCAACGAAATAATCGACCGGCAGGCGCACCGCAATCCAAGCGATGATAAAGGGCGACGCCACCAAAAGCGCGACCGAAAACACCAGTGAAACCGTCACCAGTGTCGAATTGGCATCGATCCAGGCCACCGTTTGCGCCCAGACCGCCGACTGTTGAATGAAATCTGGAACGATCTGAGCGAAAAATTTTTCCATGATCAACCTTTCTGCCAGCTCTAGGTTCTGTCTTAAGTGAAGGAACCGGACTTTCCTGATAAAGTCAACCGGACGTGGCCTTGGTCCTCCCCGATCCAAGCTTTCCCTAACAGATGTGAATTAGGATGCAAATATGACTGGAAAGCGGTGCAAAGGTCTGCTATAGGCATTGCATCTTGCAGAATCACTTTGTGGTTTTGAGTTCTGCATCTCATTCCCCGGTAGCTCAGTTGGTAGAGCAAGCGGCTGTTAACCGCTGGGTCGCTGGTTCGAGTCCGGCCCGGGGAGCCATTTTTTAAATTCTTCTCCCGCCCTTAATTTACGCCCGCACTCTTTGTAATCTGCACCAAGTCTTCTGTTTTTGAGAGGAATTTTGATCTTGCAATCAAGCTTGCGCGTTCATGGCTCGGCTTGACTATCTTGTGGCCTGCTTGCCACCCCACCAATTTTGCTTTCGACCATAATATATCACCGGCTTTACTCCAAACGTCTCATCAGGCAACATAATACGGTAAGTGCATCGCTCTCTTGTTCCTTGTTGTCAGACGAACGGCAAGGTGTGAAACTCAACAAGAAAACGGGAGAGTCATAATTTTGGCATCGGGCCTTAACGCTTTATTACCCGAAGATGCGATTTCACGGCTTGAACGGAAATACTTACGTCAAGTTTTAACAGCTTTGTGCTTGATTAGAGAAGCAATATGTCAACAGCGGGCATTGCTGATAGGCTCCATCTTCAACCGTCATCTTCGCGATGCCCATGTTGATCTTTATAGCGTGAGCAGTACAGCATTGGGAGCGGATAAAGAACATGGCGCTGAACGCCAAACTTGAACTGAGGCAAAGCCAGTCACTGGTCATGACGCCCCAATTGCAGCAGGCGATCAAGCTGCTGCAGTTTTCGCATGTCGAACTGGCAAGTTTCATTGAACAGGAACTGGAGAAAAACCCGCTGCTGTCACGCGATGAGCGAGACGACACATCGTTGCTCGACCCTGCCGTTCCAACCGAGCCCCCCGCCGAGCCCGATGCCGAAGCCAGCCAAGCCCCTCTCGCCGCCGAAGAGACGCAGGAACTGTCCTTGGGAACCGGGGCGGAAGATTTTGCCCATACCGGTGAGATCGATGCCGATCTTGACAGTCTCTATCCCGAAGCCGGGGCCGCCAGCGCCAATGATTTCATCGATTCCGGCTTGGCGGCCCCGGCTTCGGGATAGAGA
>WGBT01000071.1 GCA_015494185.1 Hyphomicrobiales bacterium
CCCAAACGGCAACCGATGGAAAAAGCACCGCTTCCCCTTCCTCAAAGCCAAACGCTGACAAAGAGAAGCGATCTGAAAAAACGGCCAAACCAGCCTCGAATGTTGCCGAACTGGCGGAATTCAGGCGATTGGTGGACCGAATTCGGCAGCACACCGAGGGGCGGACTTTCAACGGCTCGGAAGCCGAACAACAAGCTTTTTTGCTTGAAGTGCGCCGTGCCGTAGAAGCCAATCGCATCGACTATCTCGTGCAACCCATCTTGCGCTTGCCAACGCGGCAGCCTGCCTATTATCAAGCCCAAATCGAGCTGCGAGATGAAAAGGGTCTGGTCTTGCAAACGCCCCCTGAAGTGCTCAAGACCCATCTTGCCGAGATCATTCCCACGCTCGATGATCAAATCCTTTACCGCTCGGAACAAATGGTTCAGCGGCTTCGCCATGGCCATACTGTCAGCGGCATCATTTGCCCGGTCCATGAAACCGCCTTTACAGATGATGATTTCTTTGCGGCCTTGAACGCGCTTTTGGACCAGCAATCAGAAGCCACGGGCCGCCTTATCCTCGAGATAAGCCAAGCCGGATTGAATGCTGACCGGGATTTGATCAGCGGCCGGTTGGGGGAATTGTTCGAGCGCGGCAACCAGTTCTGCCTGTCACAAGTGCAGGATTTGGATATCGATTTTGGCTGGCTTCGCGGCATTGGTTTTCGTTTCGTGAAATTCGATGCGGCTGATATGTTGAAACGGTTCACGGCCCCTGATTCGGCATTGGATAATGCCGAGTTCACCTTGATGCTGCGTGAAGCCGAGATAACCCCGATTTTATCCGACCTGGATGATCCCGGCTTATTTGATGACATTGTGCGCCGCGCCTCGCCACAGGCCGATCTCTTAGCCCTTGGCCGTGCGGTTGCCAAACCCATTCCGGTGCAGCTTGATAATTTCCCCGCAGCACCCGAGCCGCCGGAAACAGCTGAACCGAAAATGGCTCAACGTCCCCCGGCAAATCCCAGACCACCGGTCTTGGTCACGAAGGGGGACGCAGCCCAAAATGATGAAATCCAGAAAAAAGGTTCCTCTAGTGGAACCGGTCAGGAGGACGATGACGGAGATGGGGGCTCTCCAGACGGTTCGCAGGCTGCGTAAAATCCCTTCAACGGTCTTGACGGAGGAAGGCTGCGCGGCTAGCAAAGGTCATGACTTCCACTGCATCAACCAAGATTGAAATCCTTGATCATATCGCCCCCTTGCTGGACCGTTATGAGGCGGTCTTGTGCGACGTTTGGGGTGTCCTTCATAACGGTGTGCAGGCCATTGACGAGGCTTGTGACGCTTTGATCAATATGCGCCAAGCGGGCAAAACCGTGATGCTGCTGTCCAATGCGCCGCGTCCCTGGCGCTCGGTGCGCACACAGATCGATGGCTGGGGCGTGCCGCGCGCAGCCTATGATGGCATTGTCACTTCCGGGGATGGAACGCGGGATTTGCTGCGCAACTGGCCGGGGCAGCGGGTTTTCCATCTCGGGCCGGAACGGGATCTGCCCCTTTACGAAGATCTTAACGTTGAGCTTAGCGATGTCGAAAAGGCTGAACTGGTGTTATGCACCGGCCTTTACGATGATGACACGGAAACCCCTGACGACTATGTCGAAATCCTCAGCCGTATCAAGGCCCGCGCCTTGCCGATGATCTGCGCCAACCCAGACATTTTGGTGGAGCGCGGCAGTCGTCTGGTTTATTGTGCCGGCGCCATTGCCCAATCTTACCAAGCATTGGGTGGTGAGGTCACCTATGCCGGCAAACCCTATGCCCCGATTTATGATCTCGCCTTGCGGCGGCTGGCCGATAAACATGGCGCGCCCTTGTCCCATGACCGGGTGTTGTGTATTGGAGACGGTATCAAAACCGACATGGAAGGGGCGTTTCGAACCGGGCTCGATGCGGTTTTTGTCGCAAGCGGCCTGCATATCGAAGGCTTTGATGAAACCCGCGGGGTCACGGCCGAAATGTTGGCGCCGCTGTTTGCCGAAAGTTCCGGCCTTCCTGTGGCCGCCCAGGTTCGCCTGAAATGGTGATGGAGGGTGATTGCAATGGAAAGCTTTGCGGCTTCACGGGATTTGCCGGAAAAATTCCACCAGGCGGTGGTCGCCATCGGCAATTTCGATGGGGTGCATCGCGGTCACCAAGTGGTGCTTGAACAGACCCGGCAACAAGCCGCCAAACGAAAGGTTGCGGCAGGCGTGATGACCTTCGAGCCCCATCCCCGCCAGGTCTTTCAACCTGACAAGCCGTTTTTCCGGCTTACGACACCGGCCCAAAAACGCAAGCTCTTTGCCGCAATGGGCCTCGATTTTGCCCTTTTCATCCCCTTCGATGAGGCGCTTTATTCGCTCAGCGGCAAACAGTTTATCGCACAAATTCTTGTCCAAGACTTACATGTTGGCCATGTCATAACCGGCTATGATTTCTATTTTGGGAAAGGGCGTGATGGGAGCCCGGATTTGATGCGGCAGGAAGGCGCGCGCTTGGGTTTTGGTGTGACCATCGTCGCACCGGTGAAAAAGGGGGATCTGATCTATTCCTCCACCAAGGTGCGCGAGGCCCTCCAAGCTGGCCATGTCAAGGCGGCGGCGGAACTGTTGGGCTATCACTGGTGTGTCGATGGCAGTGTTGAGCGCGGGGCTGGGCGCGGTGAGGAGATGGGCTATCCCACCGCTAATATTCCCCTCTTGCCGGGGCAAAATCTCAAACATGGCATCTATGCGGTGCGGATCCGGATCGATGAGCAGATTCATAACGGTGCGGCCTATTTCGGCCCGCGCCCAACCTTTGATGACGGCCCGCCCAGGCTGGAAATCTTCGTATTCGACTTTCAGGAACAGATTTACGGAAAGAACATCACGGTCGCCTTTATCGACAGGATCCGTGACGACCGGAAATTTGCCGATCAAGCAGCACTGATTGAGCAAATGGAAGCTGACTGCGCCGCCTGCAAACGCGTTTTGGCCGAGTTTGCAAAACGCTCCCCAAGTGCTGCGTTGCCGCTCGACATGGCCCTGCTTGGAGGCTAGCGGGAACTATGTGATGGCAAAGCGGCCGGTCCACCACCTGAACAGTTCCAGCAATTGGAAGGGGATAACCCGCCATGTTCCGCCCCGATAGCTTGCCTTCAATCAGCAGACACGCAATTATTCTTGAGCTAAACATACAAGCTGACAAACTCTGCAACTAGACAAACGATGTCAGATCCGTCCTTACATTCCATGGTGAGCGTTTTTGCATTTCCCGGCTGTTTGTCAAGGGCGCGCTAGCGCCGCGAAGCGGTTTGAACCCTTGATAAACGGCCGGGAAATGCCAGTGTCTCATCATGGAATGTAAGGACAGGTTTGGGCCGAAAGGTTTCGCCACTGGCCCGTTGTCATCTCAAGGAGGGAATTTTTCTCCATTATTTGTGGCGTTTGGGGGCGGCTGGAACGTATATCAGCCATGTTGAGCCAAAAATGGGAAAAACCGCAAAGACCAAGCAAAATCAGGAAGGGCCTTCCCAAAATGGGCCGGGTTTTGTGCATCTGCGGGTGCGCACCGCCTATTCCCTGCTGGAAAGCGCGCTGCCGATCAAAACCTTGCTGAAACTGGCTCAGCAAGATGCGATGCCAGCCCTTGGCATCGCCGACAGCAACAATCTGTTTGGCGCCTTGGAGTTTTCCGAAACCTTTGCCGCAGCAGGCATCCAGCCGATTATCGGTTGCGCGTTTCATTTCGCCTTTGCCGATGCCGATGAAGCCGCAAATGGCGCTCCCGCTTCCCCACGCCCTTCCGATGCGAGCTTGCAACCGGATGGGATTTTGGCCCTTATTGCGCAAAACGAGACCGGTTACCGCAATTTGATGAAACTGTCGAGCCGGGCCTTTCTCGACAGCGTCAAATATCCCGCCCCGGTGCTGACGCTGGCTCATCTGGACGGAATGACGGAAGGTCTTATCGCCCTCTCGGGCGGTCCCAACGGGCCGATCGACCAAACCCTGCGCGGGGACGCCAAAACCGAAGCTCTGGCCCGCAAGCGCCTGCAACAATTGGCGGTTCTTTTCCCAAACCGTCTTTATGTGGAACTGCAACGCCAAACGCCGGGCAGCACGAGCGCCTCAGAGGCGCAAATGCTGGCTTTGGCCTATGAGCTGGAACTGCCGATTGTGGCCACCCAAGAGGCGTTTTTTCCAACCAAAGAGGATTTTGAGGCCCATGACGCGCTGATTTGCATTGCTGAAGGGACTTATGTTTCACAAGACGATCGGCGGCGGCTGACACCGGAACATTATTTCAAGAGCCG
>WGBT01000072.1 GCA_015494185.1 Hyphomicrobiales bacterium
GACCAGCCCCCGGCCCGCCGCCGCCATGAGGGGTCGAAAAAGTTTTGTGCAAATTGATATGCATCGCATCGATGCCAAGATCGGCGACCTTGACCCGGCCCATAATGGCGTTGAAATTCGCTCCATCGCAGTAGAAATAGGCCCCGGCCTGATGAACAGCTTCGGCAATTTCGACAATTTCACGCTCAAACAAGCCACAGGTGTTGGGATTGGTCAGCATGATCCCCGCCACCTCCGGCCCCAACGCCTCACGGACCGCCTCCACACTCACCGTCCCATCCTCACGGGCCTTGACAGCACGCACCTGATAGCCGAGCAGGGCCGCTGTTGCCGGATTGGTGCCATGGGCAGACTCGGGCACCACGACAATGCGCCGCTCGTTATCTTCCCCCGCATGCAGATGCGCCGCCTTGATCGCCATCATGCCCGCCAATTCACCATGCGCCCCGGCTTTGGGAGACAGCGCCACCGCGGCCATTCCGGTCAGCTCCAAAAGCCAGCGTGACAATTCCGCCATCAGCTCGAGCGCCCCTTGAACGGTGGATTGCGGCTGCAAGGGGTGAATATCACTAAACCCTGCCAGCCGGGCCATTTTTTCATTGAGCCGCGGATTGTGTTTCATGGTGCAAGAGCCAAGCGGGAAAATCCCGGTGTCAATGGCATAGTTTTTCTGCGACAACCGCACATAATGGCGCATCGCCTCAGGCTCACTCAACCCGGGCAGCCCCGTTCCCCCTTGCCGCGCCAGGCCGCCAAGCCGGGAGGGCACCTTGTCCGGCTCGGGAAGATCAACCCCGGTGCGGTCCAAGGCGCCGACCTCGAACAGCAGCTTTTCTTCCACCTGCAAGCCCCGGTTGCCGGTAAATGTCATCTCGCTTTTGTGCGTGGGCGTTGTTTCCCCGGCTCCCGTCGGGCGCCCTTGCCGATTGAGGCTCATCCCAGCACCTCCTTCAATGCGCGAACATAGGCGGCACGGTCCTCGGCGGTGTTCACCTCGGTGGCCGCAACAATGATCTGATTGTGCAGATCGGTGCGTTCCGGCAGCAAACGGGACACCGGCACACCGCCAAGCACTCCCTTTTCCGCCAGGGCCTCGATGACGGCTGCGGCATCACCGGGCACCGAAATGGTAAACTCGTTGAAAAAAGCAGGTGTTAAGACCTCAACCCCGTCAATCCCCGCCAAAAGATCGGCCAGTTGCACCGCATTGGCATGGTTGATCTGAGCCAGTCTGGCAAGGCCAGCCTCGCCGAGCAGCGCCAGATGAATGGAAAAGGCCAAGGCACACAACCCGGCACTGGTACAGATGTTGCTGGTGGCTTTCTCGCGGCGGATATGTTGTTCCCGGGTGGATAACGTCAACACAAATCCCCGCTTGCCGTCACTGTCCACCGTCTCCCCGCAAAGCCTGCCGGGCATCTGGCGGACAAATTTCTGCCGGGTCGCAAACAATCCCACATAGGGGCCGCCAAACATCAAACTATTGCCAAAACTTTGGCCTTCCGCAACAACGATATCCGCGCCCATCTCACCAGGGGGCTTGAGCGCGCCAAAGGCAACCGCTTCGGTGACCACCGCCACCAGCAACGCCCCCTTTTCATGAGCCTTGTCGGCAAAGGGTTGCAGATCGAAAACGCGGCCGAAAACATCGGGCATCTGCACCACCACACAAGCGGTCTCATCATCGATCGGGGGAATTTCAGGCCGCGCTTTGGGATCGGCCGGTTGCGCCACCACCAGACTGCCCGCCATCTTGGCCAGAGTTTGCACAACACTGGCGTAA
Organism: Hyphomicrobiales bacterium; assembly: GCA_015494185.1. Lineage (GTDB taxonomy): Bacteria > Pseudomonadota > Alphaproteobacteria > Rhizobiales > S144-35 > S144-35. The sequence goes on from WGBT01000072.1 coordinate 1,784, forward strand.
TGGGGATGCAGCCCCCCGGCAAGCACGGCTTTGGGGCGCCGGGTGATGCGCTGGGCCATCAAAACCGCTTCCCCGCAGCCGGTTGAACCGTCATACATCGAGGCATTGGCGACCTCCATGCCGGTAAGCAACGCCACCTGGCTTTGAAATTCGAAAATATATTGCAAGGTGCCTTGCGCGATTTCCGGCTGATAGGGCGTGTAGGAGGTGAGAAATTCCGATCGTTGAATAATATGGTCGACGGTGGCCGGCACATGATGTTTATAAGCACCCGCCCCGATGAAAAACGGCACACTGCCAGCCGCGACATTTTTCGCCGCCATCGCGCTCAGCCTGCGTTCAACTTCCAACTCCCCCGCATGGGGCGGCAGGTCGAGCGGCTTTTGCAGCCGTTTATCCGCGGGAATGTCGGCAAATAGGTCATCGA
>WGBT01000073.1 GCA_015494185.1 Hyphomicrobiales bacterium
CCTGGCCCATCTTCTCAGGCAAAAGGTTTCAGCAGACACCGGAGAGTAGCCCCCATTTCTACCTCATGTCTAACAAACGACTACCTCTTCGGATTGTAGGGCAGGCCGGGATCGTCTTGCAGGGGGCCAAGGACGTATTTCTGGCCGTCACTGGCCTTGTTGGCAACGAACCAGCGAAAATTCTCTCCCCTGGGATCTGGCGTTTCGCGCAGGCGGGGATAGTGGGTTGGCAGATTATCCCCATAACCGGTTGCTGCCTGCAGGAAAGCGCCGATAAAGGGAATATCGTCAAAACCATCGCTATTGCCGTTGCAATAGGCCTTGGAAAGCGCCTGCTGATAGGCTGCCACAAACCGCTCCGCCTGGATTGCTGCGCCGTTGCGATTACGGGCCTTCACAATTTCACCTCCCCCGTTTTTAGTGCGGCTTCACCTTGCGGCATCAGGCTCTTGAACTCATTTTTTCTGGCCTGCCCATTTTTAAGATCAAGAGAGGCAAGTGTGATCTTCACGCTGCCAAACCCAAGCGGTTTGCCCGCACCAATGCGGTGGAAATAGTCACAGTTTCTGGCCGTATTTGCGCCTTGATTAGCAAAATGCGGCAGGTCGAGCAGCCAGAGCAGCGCCCCAAGCTCAGCTTTGTTCAGATTCATGACATCGATTTCAGCCGTAAAGACCGTCCCCGGCACAATCCATTCCGTGATGGAACGATTCTGGCTGTCGGTGTTCTTGTCATGATTCTTGACTTGTTGATTATTCCTGGAACCTTCCTTGATCCATCCCTTTCGCCGAACATATTCGCGATGGGGAGACTGCCAGCAAATCCAGACGGTCTTATCCTTCACCTTGGGTTTTGGCGGCATACACTGGGCGTCCTTGAGTGCACTGTCTCCGTCCCAATAGTTTTTTCGTGTCAGCGAAAAACTGTGATGCGGATAGACCTTGCGGCCGCGCAGTTGCCGCAAGGGGCTGGCAGGCGGGCTCACTTTCTCAAAATAGGCGTCTTTGCTGATGCCAGCTGCTTTATAGACACCCAAACCGGGTAGCTCTTCGTTTCCGAGCGGCTTTCCATCAGCTGTGCCCACATAAAAACGTGCCTGCGCCACCTTCGGCGCCGACAAAATCGCCAGCGGTAGCGGCGGGGCAAATGGCTTTACAACTTCGCCATCAGCATCAACCGGCTCGTTGCCGGTCTTAAGACCTTCGCATCTGATGGTCCGGATTCGAAGCTGCCCCCGCCAGGCATCCGGTCTTTTCTTCCCCCGCTGCCGAACCCAGCCAAACACTCGGTCCGCCGGCGAGAGCTCGCCAAAATCCGTCGCAGGCCGCAATTTCTCAGGCACCATATCCTGCGGCGCTACGGTTCCCTTTTTCTTTTTTCCATACTGCTGAAACACGCCCAGGCGCGAATTGGTGATGGCTTCATAGGCGGTGCGCAGAGCGCCCTTGAGGGAGGTTGGCGGCAGGAGAGGCTTGCCGCTCTTGTCCTTAAGAAGCGGCAGGGTGGCGTGCCCGTTGTGTCTTTGTTCCCTTGATGTGTCTGGGATGAGCAGCGGGGTGGCCACTTCGATGCGAATGCCAATGCGCCCGCTCCAGTGGTCCTCGTGGTAACGGGCGTGAGATTTGGGTTCGCCCTGTCCCAGCAGATCGCCGTTGGAAAGTGTGCCGATCTTGTCAGCGTCGCCAAACGGCACGAAATTATAGGGATTGCGGAATTTGTTGGCCACCATCTCACTCCTTGCTTCAAGTCCGCCTTTCAGTCGGCGCCTGTGGCGCCCGTAAGCTGGGTTAGCCGCTCACCGGCAAAGGTCCAGTTGCCGTCCTCGCCCTGGGCAAAATATTCCCGCGTCTCAAGCTTCACCCGGCGCGCTTGTCCCAAACGGCTTTGAGGAACGGGAACATGAAGCGGCCCAATGCGCGCCGAAGTCAGTTTTGCCCAGCCCGCTTGCGGCTGACCCGGCGCCAGTTCCCCCCACAGCAGATATTCATTTCGGAGACAGCGCACATCACGGGCTTCACCGCCCTCAAGCCCCTTGACCTTATTTGCCACCCTGGCGGCGATGCGCCGCCCCGCCCTACCATCGGCCCACAGCGCCAGGCGCCAGCGGTCACCTTCCTTCAGGCCGCGCAGCTCGAAATAAGGGGAGAAAAGACGCACCTCATAGGCCTCGCGCCAGTCCGTGACTTCTCCTTCGGCAGGGGCATATTGAGGGTGCCCTGCCGCATCGAGGATGAAGAACCGGCAACGGTTGGGCGTGTAAGTAAAACCGCAGACCTGGGGCATGGCGCGCCGGTGGCCCTTCCCCCAGCTGAACCAGTGCCTCCACCAAC
>WGBT01000074.1 GCA_015494185.1 Hyphomicrobiales bacterium
TGATCACACGGATTAGGAATGCCCAACTGCGCGGCAAAAGCAAGGTCCGCACGCCAGCCTCGAAACTGCGGGGTGATGTGTTGGAAGTGCTTGCAGATGAAGGCTATATTCGTGGCTTCACCCGTGAAGATGTCGATTCTTCCCAGCCCGTATTTGTGATTGAGCTGAAATATTATGATGGTGAGCCGGTCATTAAGGAGATCAAACGGATCTCGAAACCGGGGCGCCGGGTTTATTCCTCGGTGAAGAACTTGCCAACCGTTGCCAATGGGCTGGGGGTTTCGATTTTGTCGACGCCCAAAGGGGTGATGTCGGATGCCCGGGCGCGCCAAGAGAATGTCGGCGGCGAAATCTTGTGCAGCGTATTTTGACGTTGGTGCCCATTGGCCGATGAGGAAGCCGCGATTGATTATTCTTCGCCTCTCAAAAGGGCTCTCGATATTTGATTGAAGAGAAGAAACATGTCTCGAATTGGAAAACTGCCGGTTCCAGTGCCTGATAAGGTGTCGGCAAGTATCGACGGACGGACCATTACGGTCAAAGGACCTAAAGGGGAGCTGTCCGCTGTTTTGGTCAAGGAAGTGATTGCGAAGTTTGATGACGATGGCGCTATCAAGATCGATCCGGTCAATAATTCAAAGCGCGCCCGTTCGATGTGGGGGATGTCGCGGACGATTGTCGCTAATTTGGTCAAAGGTGTCACAGACGGTTTTGAAAAGAAACTGGTCATCAATGGGGTTGGTTATCGTGCGGCGGTCAAAGGGAAGCAGTTGCAATTGCAATTAGGGCTTTCCCACGATGTCAATTATCCAATTCCCGATGGGGTTGAAATCAAATGTCCGCAACCCACAGAGATTGAAATTTCGGGAATTGACAAGCAAAAAGTAGGGCAGGTTGCCGCGGAGATTCGCAATTTCCGGCGTCCTGAACCCTATAAAGGGAAAGGCATTCGTTATGCCGGTGAATATATCTTCCGCAAGGAAGGCAAGAAGAAATAATGGCGATTGAGGAGCGCAAGCTATGAGCGGCAAATTGGCCTCACGGCGCAGGCGTAGCGCCCGGGTCCGGCGGCGGTTGAGGAAATCGGCGAAAGGGCGGCCACGGTTGAGTGTGCATCGCTCACTGCAAAATATCTATGCTCAACTGATTGATGATGCTGCGGGAAGAACCTTGTTGGCGGCTTCAACGCTGGATAAAGCGCTCAGAGGCAAGTTGAAAAACGGGGGGAATATTGCTGCAGCCGAAGCGGTTGGCAAACTGATTGCCGAACGGGCGCTGGAGGCAGGGATCACGGAAGTCGTTTTCGATCGGGGTGGCTTTCTCTACCACGGCCGTGTTAAAGCACTGGCTGAGGCTGCCCGTGAAGGCGGTTTGAAATTCTGATTAAATTTTGATTTATGAGACTTGAGGCGCTGATCAGGCGTCAATGATGCGCTGAAAATTGCGTCAAGGCAGGAATTGCGCCAGGAAGGACTTGAGACAGTGGCACGTGAAGAAGGCAAAGGCCGTGGACGCGGCCGCGACCGTGGTGACCGCGACAGTGAGTTTATCGATAAACTCGTGCATATTAATCGTGTCGCCAAGGTGGTCAAAGGAGGGCGGCGTTTTGGGTTTGCAGCCCTTGTTGTGGTGGGCGATCAAAAGGGGCGCGCTGGTTTTGGCAAAGGCAAAGCGCGGGAGGTGCCAGAAGCCATCCGCAAGGCCACCGAAGCGGCAAAACGCAATCTCATGAGGGTGCCATTGCGGGAAGGCCGCACCTTGCACCACGATGCCCAGGGCAGTCATGGGGCGGGGCGGGTGATCATTCGTTCGGCGCCACCGGGAACTGGGATTATCGCCGGGGGCCCCATGCGTGCGGTTTTCGAGGCGCTGGGGATTCAAGATGTGGTTGCCAAATCATTGGGCAGTTCAAATCCTTATAATATGGTTCGGGCGACTTTTGCCGCCCTTGAGAATGAATATTCCCCGCGGATGGTGGCGGCCAAACGGGGCAAAAAAGTCAGTGAAATCATCGCCCGGCGCAGCAGCGTGACCGAGTAGAAGGCTGTCAGGCAAGCTGAGACAACAGGCTTGGAACAAATGGGTGGATTGAAACATGGCTGAGAGCAGTACGAAAACCATTACAGTGGAGCAGACCGGCAGCCCCATTCGCCGGCCGAAAGATCAGCGTGCGACTTTGAGAGGACTGGGGCTGCGGCGGATTCGGCACCGCCGGACCTTGAAAGACACGCCGGAAGTTCGCGGGATGATCAATAAGATTCCTCATATGGTTCGAATTGTCGAAGACTAAGAGTGCAGATGGCCTTTGCAATGAGAATTGCGTTTTCGAATGGATGATCAGGGCGCGTCTGGTGGGCATTTTGGGAGCTCTCAGCTTGGGGCAAACAACAGAATTTGGAAAGGTTTACCGCGATGCGGCTTAATGAACTGAGCGATAACAAAGGGGCGGTACGTCCTCGTAAACGCGTTGGCCGCGGTATTGGCTCTGGTAAGGGCAAGACGGCGGGGCGTGGGGTCAAGGGACAAAAATCCCGTTCAGGGGTGGCCATCAAGGGCTTCGAAGGCGGGCAGATGCCGATCCACCGGCGGTTGCCAAAACGCGGTTTCAATAATATCTTCCGCAAGACTTTCAATGTGGTGAACATTGGCCAGATCCAACGCGCCATTGATGTCGGCAAGCTCGATCCTGGGCAACGATCACAGCCGAGCAGCTGAAACAGGCGGGGGTGATCCGCCGTGTCAAAGATGGCGTGCGGTTGTTGGGCAAAGGTGAACTGTCTGCAAAAGTGAATTTTGAAGTTCATGGGGTTTCAGCCGCTGCGAAAGCCGCTGTCGAGAAAGCGGGCGGGCAGGTGAAGGTACTTTAAGTTTCGTATTTTTCAGTTTTAGGTTCTTAGAGCCCGAGAATGTGAGGGGCCTGGAGCCTAAAACAGGGAGCGTAAGGGCGGGGGGATTTGTGGTCGCCCGCCATGCCGGGAATAGGCTGGGAACACCGCCGATTGCTATGCTGCTTTTTATCTGAAGCAGGGGCCAGAGGAGAACGAATATCATGGTTTCGGCTGCTGAACAGCTCGCCGCCAATCTCAATTTCAAGGCCTTCAGCAAGGCTGAAGAGTTGAAAAAGCGGATCTGGTTCACGCTGGGGGCGCTTCTCGTCTATCGGCTTGGCACCTATATTCCCATGCCAGGCATTGATCCGGAGGCCTTGGCTAACGTTTTTCGGCAGAATCAAAGCGGCCTGCTGGGCATGTTCAACATGTTTTCCGGCGGGGCGGTGGGGCGCATGGCAATTTTCGCCCTGAACATCATGCCCTATATTTCGGCGGCGATCATCATTCAGCTGTTGACCGTGGTTTCACCGCATCTGGAACAGCTCAAGAAAGAAGGCGAACAGGGGCGCAAGCAAATCAACCAATATACCCGTTACGGCACCGTGTTACTGGCGGCGTTGCAGGGCTATGGCATTGCTGTGGGGCTTGAAAGTTCCGGCAATATCGTGATCGATCCCGGCTGGTTTTTCCGGTTTACGACGGTCATCACCCTGGTTGGTGGCACTGTTTTCCTGATGTGGCTTGGCGAACAGATCACAGCACGCGGTGTTGGCAACGGGATTTCACTGATTATCTTTGCCGGGATCATAGCCGAGATGCCTGCAGCCTTGGTGGGGACGCTGGAATTGATACGGACGCGGGCCTTGACTTGGGCGATTGCCATTGGCGTCTTCATCATGGCTTTGGCTGTCATTGCTTTCATCGTTTTCATGGAGCGGGCTCAGCGGCGCTTGATCGTGCAATATCCCAAACGCCAGATCGGCAATAAGATGTTTGCGGGTGAAAGTTCCCATCTTCCGTTGAAACTGAATACGGCTGGGGTTATTCCGCCGATTTTTGCCTCTTCGCTGTTGTTGCTGCCGATCACGATCGCCCAGATGTCGAGTGCTCAGGGACCTGGCTGGCTGACCGATCTCACGGCTTTGTTGGGGCGTGGTCAACCGCTCTATTTTGTTCTTTACGTTGGCATGATCATTTTCTTTGCCTTTTTCTATACCTCGATCGTCTTCAATGTGAACGATACCGCTGACAATCTGAAAAAATATAACGGCTTTATTCCCGGCATCCGGCCTGGCAAACAGACGGCGGAATATATTGATTATGTCTTGACGCGGATCACGGTTGTGGGCGCACTTTATCTTGCCTTTGTTTGCGTGTTGCCGGAAATCCTGATCGCCAAAGCCGGGGTGCCGTTTTACTTTGGGGGGACGTCACTGCTGATTGTGGTGAGCGTGACGATGGATACCGTAGCCCAGGTGCAAAGCCATCTTTTGGCCCACCAGTATGAGGGGTTGATCAAAAAAGCAAAAATCGGGAAAGGACGCCGGAAACGATGAACTTGATCTTGTTGGGACCGCCGGGAGCGGGGAAGGGGACACAAGCTAAAATTATTGAACAAGAGCGTGGGCTGGTGCAGCTGTCGACCGGTGACATGTTGCGGGCTGCCGTGGCGGCGGGGACCGAGATCGGCAAAAAAGCCAAGGCAGTGATGGAAGCGGGCGAACTGGTGTCTGATGATATCGTGATTGGTATCATTTCCGATCGCATCGATGAACCTGATGTTCAGGGTGGCTTTATCCTCGATGGTTTTCCGCGCACCGTGGCGCAGGCTGAGGCCCTAGACAAGCTGTTAGCAGAAAAAGGGAAAAAGCTTGATCTCGTCATCGAGATGAAAGTTGAAGATGAGCCTTTGATCAAGCGGATCACCGGCCGCTTCACCTGTGCCAAATGTGGTGAAGGTTATCACGATGAGTTCAAAAAGCCCGCTGTTGAAGGTGTCTGCGACAAGTGTGGGGGAACTGAATTCAAACGCCGTGCCGACGACAATGAAGAAACCGTGCGTTCGCGGCTTGAAGCCTATCATGCCCAGACCGCGCCACTTGTCGACTATTATGCCGGTAAAGGCATCTTGAAAAGCGTCGATGGGATGGCGCCAATCGATGAAGTGACCAATCAGATTCGGGCGGTTTTGGACAGCGTCTGATCCGTGCCCTAACAGAGCTTCAAGTGATTGGAAAACTGGGGAATCTGGAACGGGCGGGTATGGGCGGCCTGATGGAAGGGCTTGACGAAAGGGGATAAATACCGTTAGAAGAGAGACAAGCAGAAATAGGCTAGGCATCTCACTAGATGATAAGAGATGTCGATCTTTTAAGAAGATGGATTTGTATACTTTGATCGGTATACAAGGCACAATAAATTGCTTTCTAAGCATCCTTCTTCGAAAAAATAAGCCATCCTTGGGCCGTGCGTCTTGAGACTAAATCCTGGTCTGGAAAGCGTTGACAAATGGCCCCGGGC